>NZ_NWQG01000042.1:0-79591 GCF_002529485.1 Mesorhizobium sanjuanii | reverse complement strand
AAGTAGATATGACCATGCAACCCAACCCGACGCTCGACCAGCTTCAGATCCTTGTTACCGTCGCCGACACCGGCAGTTTCTCGGCCGCTGGCCGCAAGCTCAACCGCGCGCAATCCGTCATCAGCTATGCCATCGCTAATCTGGAAGCGCAGCTTGAGTTAAAACTCTTCGAGCGCGAGGGCACGCGCGAGCCGCAATTGACCGATGTCGGTCGCGCAACGCTGGAAGATGCGCGCCGCATGGTTGGCGTGTTGCAGCGCATCCGCTCTCGCGTCGACAGCTACAAGCAAGGCCTCGAGGCTGAAGTCGCCATGTCGGTCGACGCAACGCTGCCGTCACCGGTTCTGGTCCGGGTGTTGAAGGCGTTCGAGGCGCAGTTTCCAACCGTAACGTTGCGCCTGCATATCGGCACACTTGGCCTGATCTCCGATCATGTCGTCAATGGACAGGCCGATCTTGGCATTGGTGGCCTGCTGGGCGAGGTCGACGCGCATCTTGTGCGCATCGGCTTCATGTCGATGGTGCCGGCGGCCGCGCCCAACCATCCGCTGGCGCTGCTTCCCAAGCCAGTGCCGCTCGAGGAGGTGCGCGAACACATCCAGCTCGTCGTCTCCGACCAGTCCGAGCGCACCAAGGGGCGCGACTATAGCGTCTTCGCCTACCGCACCTGGCGCCTGACGGATGTGCGGACCAAGCATATGCTGATGCGCGAAGGACTAGGCTGGGGCGGCTTGCCGCGATGGCTGATCGCCGACGATCTGGCCAGCGGCCGGCTGGTGGAACTCGATCTGGAGCCTTACAGCGAGGTGCGTTCGCCGCTTTATGCCATGCATCGGTCTGACCGCAGCCCGAAACCGGCGGCGGCCTGGCTGATCGACCAGTTCAAGCGCCAGCTTGGCTGTTTCAACGAGTTCGAGCCGGGCGAGGTGCCTGATGAGGAGACAGCCCATCAATCAACGCCATGAGAACGGTGCGATAGTCGTCGGCTGAAGAGCCGGCCTCGACGGCCAAGGCAGCACGGTCGAAGGCGGCGGCGAGCAGCGCGGTCAGTGCCTCCACCGGCAACTTCACCATGGCCTGCGCTCGCATCGCCGCGACAAGGCCTTCGCGCAAGGTGCGGTTGCCGTGGCGATTGTCGATCTCGTCCATGGCAGCGCGGCCGAGCACGGCCGGTCCGTCAAGCAGCAACAGCCGCGTGCGGCCGGGCGCGCGCATTGCGGCGAGGTAGGCATCGGAGCCGGCAATCAGGGCGTCGCGGGCAAACAGCGAGGGCGGCGAGGCGCGCTCGATCTCTTCAGCCACTACCGCCGCCTCCTGCTCGACCACGGCGGCAAACAGCGCCTGCTTGTCGGCAAAATGGTGGTAGAGCGCGCCGCGCGTGACGCCGGCCGCGGCGACGATCTCCGGCGTGCTGGTCTCGGCATAGGATTTTTCGGTGAACAGTTTGCGTGCCGCCGCGATGAGGTCGGCACGCGTCGCTTCGGTGCGATCGCGGTTGGAGCGCCGTATGGATTTCTGTTGCATACATACAGCCTGTATGTTAGTTGCATTTACATGCAGACTGTATGTTATCTAGCGGGAGAAAGAAAGATGAAGACGACGAGCTATTACCCGGTGCTGATGACGGGCGACGTGGCCGGCACAAAAGCCTTCTATGTCAAGCACTTCAGCTTCAAGCCGCTGTTTGCAAGCGACTGGTATGTGCATCTGCAATCGGCCGAGGATCGCCGCGTCAATCTCGGTATCGTCCATGGCGATCACGAGACGATCCCGGAAGAGGGGCGTGGCCGCACGTCGGGCCTGCTGATCAATTTCGAGGTCAGGGATCCGGACGCGGTCTACGAACGCATCCTCGCTGCCGGCCTGCCGATCCTGCGATCCTTGCGCGACGAACCCTTCGGCCAACGCCATTTCATCACCAAAGACCCCAACGGCGTGCTGATCGACGTGATCAAGCCGATCCCGCCGAGCGCGGAGTTCCTGGCGCAGTTTGTCGAAGGGGCGGCGGGAGCCTGAACGATGACGCTGGCAGGAACTGGCGGCAGAGGCGAGGTGACAACTGCGGTCGCGTGACCGGCGGGCATTCGCGGTCTATGGTGAGCCTGGCAAACTCGGACCCGTTCCATGCGTGAAATCTGCCTTGTCCGCGCACCCTCCAATCTTGGCCTTCGTCCGCTGCGACCGGGTCATGTACCGGGGACGTGGCGCGCACCGCAGGCGCTGACCGAGGCCGGCTTGATCGAGGTGCTTTCGCCCGCCAACGTGGTCGACCTCGATACGCCAGCCTACAGCACCGAGCCCCAGCCCGGCACCCGGCTGCGCAACGGTAACGCGATACGCAGCTTCAATCTTGAGCTTGCGGAGATCGTTGCCGGTGCCCTCGGACGGGGCGCGTTCCCGCTGGTCGTCGGCGGCGATTGCGCGATCCTGCTCGGCGCGCTGGCCGCGGCGCGGCGTTCCGGTCCGTTGGCGCTGGTCCATGCCGACGGCCACAGCGATTTCCGCCATCCCGGCAATTACGACATCAACGCCTCACTTGGCTCGGCCGCCGGCATGGACCTTGCGCTTGCCACTGGACGCGGCGAACCGTTGTTGACCGACTGGCCGGGCATTGTCGGGCCGCTTGTTGCGGACGAACAGGTGATCCAGATCGGCGAACGCGAGAACCGTGACCCCGACTTCGCCTGGCCGGACATCAATTCGACCGCGATGACACTGATCGACGTCTTTGCCGCGCGCGAGCTTGGCGCGGCAAAGGTGCTGGAAAAGACCCGGGCCACGCTGGCGCGAACCGGCTGGCCGTATTGGGTGCATTTCGATGTCGATGCACTCGACCAGACGGTGATGCCGGCGGTGGATTCGCCAGGCAGTCCGGGCATCGACCCCGACGATCTCGTCGTCATCCTCGCGGCGCTGGTGGCGGATCCGCGCTGCGCCGGAATGGACATGACCATCTTCGATCCGGACCTCGATCCGACAGGCGAGTTGGCAGTGCTGCTGGTTTCGCTGCTGGGCCGGGTCTTTGCGCTGAGCGAAGTTAGCTCCTTGCCACTGGCATCACCGTGACCTGAGCAATGCCGGAGCGGCGCACGACCGTGCACAGCGTTTCACTGCCGATGCGTTCGGCATCGAGCATGCGCACGAGGTCGTCGACGCCGGTCACCGGCCGGCCGTCGATAGCGGCGATGATGTCGCCCTCCTTCAGGCCCGCCCTGGCCGCCGGGCTGTTCTTCTCGACGCTGCGCAGCCGCACCGCCGTGCTGCTCGACACTTGCGACAGAAGTGCGGCGCGGCGCGGCAGATTGGTGGTGTCCGCCGAAACGCCGATGAAGGCGCGGCGGACGCGGCCGAAGCGGATGATCTCCGAAATGACGAAATTGGCGGTGTTGGAGGCAACCGCGAAGGCGATGCCTTGCGCGCCATGGATCATGGCGGTGTTGACGCCGATGACCTCGCCCGCCGAGGACACCAGCGGCCCGCCTGAATTGCCGGGGTTGAGGGCGGCGTCGGTCTGGATGACGTCGTCGATCAGGCGGCCGGTTGACGCGCGCATCGAGCGGCCGAGCGCCGAGACGACGCCCGACGTGACGGTCCATTCGAAGCCGAGCGGGTTGCCGATGGCAATCGCAATCTGGCCGCGCCGCAGCCGCTTGGAATCCCCCAGCGGCGCGACGTCAGCAAAATTGCCGTCTGCCCGCACCAGCGCGATATCAGTGTCCGGATCGCGGCCGAGCACACGGCCTTCCCGCGAGGCGCCGTCCGGCATCGAGACGCGCACCGCGCGCGCATCGCCAACGACGTGGAAGTTGGTGACGACCAGCCCGTCCTGGGCAATGACGAAGCCGGAGCCATGGCCGCCGGCGCCGCCAATGCGCTCGATGCGGCACACGGCCGGACCGATGCGGTCGACAGCATCGGCGACCGTCGTCGAATAGGCATCGAGGAGGTCGTCGTCGGGTTGGAAGTTGGCGGCGGTGAGGGCCATGGGTGGGCTCCGTGTTTTCAGGCTTTATCGTGACTATATGTGCGGAGCGGTCCGTGCGGCCGCGACCTGACCACATGGCCAGTCAAACCGGCAACTAGCCGTCAGGCGAGTATCCGCCACCACGCAACCGAGCGATATCTGGGGCATGAAAGAACCCAGGAGACAGTAATGAGCGATTTCAACCTGAGTGCGTTTTCCGACGCCATTGCCGATATCGCCGCCAAGGCTGCGCCGGTGACGGCGAGCCTCACCACCCACCATCACCGCACGGCCACCGCCTTCCATTGGCGCGACGGCTATTTCGTCACCGCCGAGGAGGCCGTGGAAACCGGCGAGGAGATCGAGCTGACGCTGGCGTCGGGCGAGACGGTGAAAGCTGAACTGGTCGGCCGGGATCCTTCGACCGGTGTCGCGCTGCTGAAGCCGGCCGCCGCCGCTGATGTGCTCTCGCTGGCCAGGGCGGATGCGGTGCGGCCTGGCAATCTGGCCATCGCCATCGGCAACAGCGAAGGTGGCGCGCTTGCCGTGTTCGGCACGGTCGGCGAGGTCGGTCCGGCCTGGCGCTCGATGCGCGGGGGCACGATCGACCGGCGCATCAATCTGGCCGTCAATACCGGCGGCCGGTTCGAGGGCGGCCCGGTGCTCGATGCCAAGGGCGAACTGATCGGCATGCTGCTGTTCGGGCCGCGCCGGCGGGCGCTGGTCATGCCCTACGAGACGATAGAGCGGGCGGTGGCGACGCTGCGCGAGAAGGGCCACGTGGCGCGCGGCTATCTCGGCGCCGGCCTGCATCCGGTCCGCGATCGCGACGCCCATGGCGCGATGGTGATGAGCCTCGACGACAACGGTCCAGCAAAAGCGGCTGGCCTTTCTCTCGGCGACATCATCGTGGCGTGGAACGGCGAGACAGTGCATGGTCCGCGCGACCTGATCCGCAGGCTTGGGCCGGACAGCGCCGGTGCTCCGGTAACGCTCGGCGTGGTGCGCGGCGGCGAGCAACGTGACGTCGCGCTAAGGATCGGCGAGAAGCCGCTGAGCTGAGGCATCCATGGCTGTTGAGGCGATCATAAGGGACAGGACCGCAGATGGCGTGGTCGCGGAGCGGAGGCTGACCGTGCTGATCGCGCTTGGCGATGCGGCGCATGCCGAGCACCTGTCCTCGGCGCTCGCCGCGAGCGGGGATCTGCTGCCGGTCACGGCCGGCAGGAGCGATGGCGGCGAGCGAGCGGATGTCGCTGTCGTCGACGAAGAGGGCCTGCAAGGCCGGACCATCGGCCCCGGCATACCTCGGGTGTTGCTCTCCCGGCGGACCGGCCACGAGCCGCGCGCCGATAATCTTTTCGCCGTTCTGCCGACGGCGGCCGACGATCTGTTGATCGCCGCGGCTGTCCGGCTTGCTGCGGCCGGTTACAGGATTTCGGGCGGGACCCGACGCGTACCTGGCCGGCATGATGATGATTTCGCTTTCCACGACGGCGACGCACTGGACGAGGAGCCGGTCGACGATGGAACCGTTCGGCCGGCGCTTTCGCCGCGCGAGGGCGAGGTGCTGGCGCTGCTGGCCGAAGGCGCGCCCAACAAGGTGATCGCGCGCCGGCTGAACATTTCCGTGCATACGGCGAAATTCCATGTCGCGGCGATCCTGATCAAGCTCGGCGCCGCCAATCGCACCGATGCGATCGCTATCGCCATGCGGCAGGGCCTGGTGCTCGTCTAGGGCATGTCGATGTTCAGGTGATGCCGGCCTGACCTGAATCTCGACATAGCCTGGTCTCATATTGCCTTAGCCTACGCTGCGTAACCCGCCTCGGGCGTTGTTGGGCCTTGCGTAGCGCTTGCCTGCCGCGCAAAGCTTCGCGCCTGTGATGCTACATAGGGAGGCGGAGGAAAAATGTCGCTCAAGGGAAAGACGCTGTTCATCTCCGGCGGGTCGCGCGGCATCGGCTTGGCGATCGCGCTACGCGCCGCGCGCGACGGGGCCAATGTGACGATCGCCGCCAAGACCGCCGAGCCGCATCCGAAGCTGCCCGGCACGATCTATACGGCAGCGCAAGAGATCGAGCAGGCCGGCGGCAAGGCGCTGCCGGTGCTTTGCGACATACGCGAGGAAGGGCAGGTTGCCGAGGCGGTCGCCAGGACGGTCGAGACGTTCGGCGGCATCGACATCTGCGTCAACAATGCCAGCGCCATCCAGCTCACCGGCACGCTGGAAACCGACATGAAGCGCTACGATCTGATGCATCAGATCAACACGCGCGGCACCTTCCTGGTTTCCAAAATGTGTATACCGCACCTCAAGTTGGCCAAGAATGCTCACATTTTGAATCTGGCGCCGCCGCTCGACATGAAGGCCAAGTGGTTCAAGAACCATGTCGCCTATACGATGGCGAAGTTCGGCATGTCGATGTGCACGCTGGGCATGAGCGCGGAGTTCGCCAAGGACGGCATCGCCGTCAATTCGCTGTGGCCGATCTCGACCATCGACACGGCGGCGGTGCGCAATCTTCTCGGCGGCGCAACGGTGGCGGCGATGAGCCGTTCGCCCGACATCATGGCCGATGCAGCACACGCGATTTTCATGCGGCCGGCGCGCGAGACGACCGGCAATTTCTACATCGACGAGGAGGTGCTGCGCGCCGAGGGCGTCAGCGATTTTTCAATCTACGCGCCCGATGCGACAGGCCCGCTCGCCGGCGACTTCTTCGTGCCGGACGAGGTGTTTGCCCGGACGGATACCAACATCAAAAGCATCTACTGACGGCCATCTCATTCCTCGGCCGTCTTGCCCTTGCCCAGGCCCATCAGCCGGTCGATATAGGCGAGCATGAACGCCGAGAGAACGAAAGCCAGGTGTATGATGGTCAGCCACATCAACTGGGCGGTCGTGTAGGAGACCGAGTTCAGGAACACCTGCAAAAGGTGGATGGACGAGATTGCGACGATGGTCGAGGCGACCTTGACCTTCAGCGAGCCGACATCGATCGTGCCCAGCCAGTGCACCTTGCCGTCATTCTCATCGAAGCGGCTGACAAAGTTCTCATAGCCGGAGATGATGACCATCACCACCAGCGAGGCGACGAGTGCGGCATCGATCAGGCCAAGCATCTTCAGAATGGTGTCGGTGTCGCCGAGCATGAGCGCCGTCGAAGCGAATTCGAACAGCTTCTTGCCGAAGGACACGGCATAAATTGCCAGTGCCAGGCCCAGCCCGATGTAGAAGACGACGAGCAGCCAGCGCGAGGCGAGAATGATCGATTCGATGGCGAGTTCAAGACGTTTCATGAAATGCTTCCGGCCAAGCTCTTTTGATCTCGTTTGGGTCGTATTTCGGCCAGGCTGGCGCTGTTTGCAAGATCCGCCGCTCAAAAGAAAAACCCCGCCGGAAAGGGCCGGCGGGGCTCATGTGTCCCGCTGGAGTCGGGACAGGGCAGGGAACGCCCTGTCTGGAATCTGGGGTGGCTGCGCTGCGATTCAATGAGTCTGGTCAAATCGCGGCTCAATTCTTCTTGAGCTTTAAGCGCCCATCCCGCCGGCGCGGGATGGGCTCTTTTGCTGCCGTTCCGATTCCAGAAGCCGGCTTATGCTACTGGAACGGCTGTCTAATTCGCGCTGGCGACCGGCGCCACCAGCGAGGTGATGCGGCGGATGGCGACACGACGGTTCTCGCGGTTGGGTCCTGCCGTGTCGACCTTGAGATACTCCTCGCCATAGCCCTGCGTCGTCAGGTTCTCGGGCGGGATGCCGAAGGCATTGGTCAAGGCTTCGGCGACCGCTTCGGCGCGCTGGTCGGACAGGGCAAGGTTCGCTTCCGGCCTGCCGACGGCATCGGTATGGCCTTCGATCAGGAAGGTTTCCGCTGGGTTCTTGGCCAGCAGCTTCTCCATGGCGGTGGCGACACCCTCCAGCTTCTGCACTTCCGTGTCCGAGATCGAAGCCGAACCGAATTCGAAGTTCAGCGTGTCGAGGTCGACGCGACGGGCAATGTCGCGCACGCGGGCCGAGCGCTTGACCTCGTCGATCGAGTAGAGGCGCTGGACCCTCTCGACGGGTGGTCGTTCGAGGAAGGTGTAGTAGTCGTCCGGATCCTCGACGCCCTCGGAATCCAGAATGTAGTCTCGGCGCGGGATATCGAGCCGCATTGGCGGCAGGTCGTCGCCGGGGTCGCGCCAGTCGCGCACATCCTCATAGTGCCGCTCGTCGACATAGTTCAGCACATATTCGCGGCCATCCGGCGTGATGCGCGAACGCCGGATGACGTCGCCATTGCGGTTGCGGATGGTGACGACCTGGTTGCCATTATCTCGCACCACGGTTTCGCGGGTGCGGCCCCGCGGCAGATCCTCATAGTAGACATCCTTGGCGCCGCGATTCATGCGGGGGCCGTCATTGCTCTCGACGATCGTCTGGTTGTTGAATTGGATGATGACGCGGTTGCCGATTTCCTTCAGCACGTCGGCGCCCTTGGGACGCCGACGGTCGCGAATATTCTCATCGGGACCACGCTCGACGCGCTTGCCCTTCTCCTGCGTCACCGGAACGATCTTCTCCGGCTGGATCTCCTGCTGGGCTGCCTTGTCGTCGGCGGGAGGCGGTCCCTCTTCGACCGGAGCAGGCTTCGGGGTTTGTGGCTGATCGCCGGCCTGCTGCCTGGGCTGGTTGCCTTGCTCGTCGCCTGCATTTTGGCCATTGTCCTTGCCGCCCTTGCGCCTGCGCTGGGCATCTTTCTGGCTGTCCAGAATGGGGGCGGCGTTCGGATCGGTCTGGGCCTCGCCCTGGGCCGGAGTCTCGCCCTGGGCCGGTTGTTCGCTGGTCACCGGCTGCTGACCATTGGCGGGTTGTTCAGCCGTCGACGGCTGTTCTCCAGTGGCCGGCTGCTCGCCCGTCACCGGCTGTTCGCCGACAGGCTTCTTGCCTCGTTTTTTCCTGTCTTGGGGCTGTTCGCCCTGGGTGGGCGCCGCCTGCTGCTCGGGCTGAAGCGGTTCGGCCTGAGGAGCCGGCTCGCCCGCGGGTGCTTCCTTCTTGGCCGGCGCCTGTTCAGCGGGTGCTGCCTCGATCTGCTGGTCCTGCTTCTTCTTACGCAGAGTGGCCGGCCCGTTGTCGTTTGCCGGTGCTGGCTGTTCGGCGGGAGCCGTTTCGGTTTGCTGCTGCCGGTCGCGCTTCTTCTTGCGTGGCTGCTGCTCGTCGACTGCGGGAGCTGCCTGTTCGGCGGGGGCCGATTCGGTTTGTTGCTGCCGGTCGCGCCTCTTCCTGCGTGGCTGCTGCTCATCGATTACGGGGGCTGCCTGTTCGGCGGGGGCCGCCTCGATCTGCTGCTGCCGGTCGCGCCTCTTCTTGCGCGGTTGCTGCTCATCGATTGCCGGGGCGGCCTGTTCGGCGGAAGGCGATTCTGTTTGCTGCTGCTGGTCGCGCCTCTTTTTACGCGGCTGCTGCTCGTCGTTTGCGGGGGCAGCCCGCTCAGCAGGTGCCGATTCGGTTTGCTGTTGCTGATCGCGCTTCTTGCGAGGCTTCTGCTCCGGCTCTGCCTGCTGTGCGCAGGCTTCGCCTTCGCAATCCGATTGCGCAAGGATGACCGGTGCCGCGGTCTGCTGCGAGAGGCCGAAGGTGGCGCTGCCTTGCAGCGGGAACGCGCCCAACGGCGCGGATGCCATCAACAGGCCAAGTGCCGTGCCTGCCAGTACCCGTGGTTGGCGTTTCATCTGAAATCTCCTTGTGGCGTCCCATCCCGGCCCAAACTGTCGTCAACCGGATTGGTTCCGGTTTGCGGGCACTAACGGCAGGGAAGGGCGGTTGACCGGCATTTTGAGGGCGACTTCGTGTTCTTCGTATGGTGCATGGTCGCATTTCGCTGTGCCGCCATGCTTGACCTTGAAGCGGGTGGAGGCCACATCCCAACAATGGAAAAGCCGTTCTGGAAAACCAAGACGCTCGAGGCGATGACCCCGGCCGAGTGGGAGTCGCTTTGCGACGGCTGCGGCAAATGCTGCCTGTCGAAACTCGAGGATGAGGACACCGGCGAGATCTATTGGACGAGTGTCGGCTGCCGGCTGTTCAACGCCGACACCTGCCGTTGCTCAGACTATGCCAACCGGCTGGCGCGCGTCCCGGACTGCGTCGGGTTGACACCGCAAAATGTGCGCACCATCACCTGGCTGCCGAAAACCTGCGCCTACCGGCTGGTCGCTGAGGGGCAAGACCTCTACTGGTGGCACAGGCTGGTGTCGGGAAATGCCGAGACGGTGCATGCGGCCGGCATCTCGATCCGTGGCCGGGTTAGCGCCAGCGAGACCGAACTCGCCGAGCCCGACGATTATTTTGAGCATATGCTGGACGACGAGCCCTAAAGCGGGCTGCATTTGAACGGATTCATGCGATGCGCTTTAAGATCTTGCTTTTATGCATGTCGCTAATGCAAACCGCTACGCACGCTCGGGTCAAGCCCGTGGGCATGCTTTTGCAGTAGGGACGAGCCTTTCGGCCATCCGGAACCGACTGCGCAACGGGGCGTTTCCATCCAGATTGTTCAATACGGTGACAGGCTGCGAAACTGCCCGCTAATTTTGTTGTTGTCGCCCCTCTTATTGCCACATGAACCGGAAATGAACGGCTGGTTCGTAAGAAGTTCAGATACGCAAGCGCATTCTTCGCTCATCGGTTCGAGCAAGACTTATCGGTTCGATCAAGACGGGCGGAAGCCCTCAACAAGGAGAGAAGACAATGTTCAATAGGATCAAGACGGTGACCCTCTCGGCCCTTATCGGCCTCGGTACGCTTGCCGCGGTTCCCGCCCATGCGGACAGCATCTATCTCGGCTTCGGCAACAACAACGAACCTCGCGTCGGTGTCTATACCGGGGACGATGATGGCTACCGCCGCGACCACCGCCGCGACCGCGACTGGCGCCGGTCCTGCTCGCCGGAGCGCGCCGTTGGCAAGGCCGAGCGGATGGGCGTGCGCCGTGCCCGCCTCATCGACATCAACCGCCGCACGGTCAAGGTCGCGGGCCGCCAGTACGGCGACCGCGTGGTGATCGTATTCGCCAACGAGCGTGGCTGCCCGATTCTCCGTCGCTAGGCGTTCAGGCAGGTTCGCCCGGCCGGCAGCGGCGGGGAACTTCTGCGAAGATCAGTCCGGAGACGCGACCTTCTTCGAAGGCCGGTCTGTAGTGGAGCCCCTTTCCGCCAGGACGGAAGGGTGCGGCTCAAAAAAGAACCCGGAGGACCTGTCCTCCGGGTTCTTTTACGCGACGACAATCGCGGTCAGGCCGTTCAGGCGCTGATCACTTCAGCTCGAATGTGACAGTGACCTGCACGGTATAGGAATTCTCGCCGGCCTGCACCGGAACCGATGCCCGTTGCACGTCGAAGGCCTTGGCGTTGATCGGCATGGGCGCCGGCGCGATGTTCTGGTCGGTGATTTCCAGCACCCGGCCAATGCTCACGCCGGCAGCTTCGGCCAGCGTCTTGGCCTTGGCCATGGCGTCGGCGACTGCCTTCTTGCGGGCTTCGGTGACCGTGGCTGCGGGGTTGTCATTGGTGAAGGTGATGCCGCCACCCTGATTGACGCCGAGCGAAACCGCCTTGTCCAGGATCTCGCCTGTCTTGTCGACGTCGCGCACGCGCACCGACAGCGTGTTGGTGACCTGGTAGGCGATGAGTTCGGCCTCCTGGCTGCCGTCCGGCTTGTTGGTGTAGTTGTAGCGCGGGTTGATCTGAATGCCTGCGGTCTGCAGGTCGCGGTCCTTGATGCCGGACGATTTCATCGCCGCGATCACGGCGGCCATGGCGTCATTGTTGGCGTCGAGCGCGGCGCGCGCTGTTTTGGCTTCGCGCATGACGCTGAGCGTGAGCAACGCCAGGTCGGGAGCCACCGTCGCCTCGCCCTCGCCTGAGACAACGATGCGGGGCGGGGGTTGCGTGTCGGCAGCGCCGGCTACCGCCGGAAAAGCGATCGCGGCAGCGAGCGCCAGGGGCAAAAGATGTCTGGTCATGAAAACTCCTCAGTCTGCGATCCAGCCGCTTTCGTCGACTACCGCATCGGCCCGAAAATCCGGAAAGCCCGATGCGTAGATTCAAAGCGCTAGAGCGTACTTACTCGTCCAATTGGACGCACGCCGCTCTAATGCGCGAATATGGGCTGATTTGGGCAATCTCGGCTACCCCACCTGGAAGGCCTTGTGCGGCTCGGGGAAAAACATTAATCCAGCCGCGTGTGGGGCCTGTAGCTCAATGGTTAGAGCCGGCGGCTCATAACCGCTTGGTTGGGGGTTCGAGTCCCTCCGGGCCCACCATTCAGTCCGCCAGTTTTGGCGTTCTTTCGACCGTCTCAAAATAGTGTCGACATTTCCGTAGGTTAGCGGCGCCTTCGCGGCAATGCTTGGCGGAGACGCCACCTTCCTGGCCCAGAATGCCCCGAATTCGGGGGCCCGTCTCTCCAGGCCCATTTCCGTAGCCAACTGTTTGGAAAAGCGATGCTCGGCTGATGATCGGAATCAAGGCCGAGAAGGGCAGACTGATCGGGCCAGGAGAGCGGAAGACCTGAGAGCCGCGACAACCGATGGGCCGTCAGTTCGACTGGCTGGTTGCCGGCGATGATCTTGGACACGATATTGGGCGAAAGAAACGCCAGCGGCAGCAGCCTGCTCACCTCAGAGACGGTCGTCGCGTTAAAGCCGGCGATCTCTGTCAGGCTTCGGCCAGAGCCATCTGTAAGTTGATGGAGATAACGCTGAGAGCGTTGCACCACGTCGATCAACCCGGCGTCAGGTTCAGCGCTATTGGACGAGGCATCTCCTAGTACGATGCGCATCTCGACACCACGTCGCTTGATGTCGAACGGGCATGTGATCGACAGGGTTTCGGCACCGCCATCAGATGGCAATGCTCGATCGAGCAGATGTTCGACGAATACCCGGCAATCAATGTTGATCGTTAGTTCTTTCTGACCAAGCGTGATGCGACGGACCAGTTTCTGCAGCAGCGATCGCTTATGGTCAGCAGTGTCGGAGGTCCAGGCGGCCTTGATCTCAGTCGCGCGACGCATCGCGTTTTGAATGTCGGCTGCGCTTCCCCATCGCTGAATCAAATCAGCGATTTGGCCATGGTCGCTGAGAATGCGATTCAGCTGATGCTCAACAATTGATTCAACGGCATCGGCGGGAAGACGCCATCCGTCGGAGTTGCCGCGTCGCTTATCAACGAACTGTCTTGAGACGTAGTAGCGATAGCGGACGCCGCGCTTATTGGCATGCACCGACCTGAGTTTTTGGCCATGTCCGTCAAAGAGCAGCCCGGTAAGGAGATGGTGCTGGGTGACGTTTGACGTACTCCTGCGTCGCGGCGCCTGAGTGGCCAAAAGCGCTTGCGCCTCATCGAACACCGGACGTGCGATGATGGGCTCGTGCTCGCCGTCGTGGATCTGGTCCTTGTGCTTGATCATACCGATGTAGATCGGGTTCGAGAGCAGGTGATAAAGGTTGCCGCGGCCGAATGGCATCGTGACGGAAACGGTCCCATCCCGGCGCTCGCGGGTTCGAGTGACGAGGCCATCGCGCGCGGCCTCGTCGGCGAGGTCACGGACTGACTTTAGAGCGAGGTAACGCTCGAAGAGGTATCGGACGATCTTCGCCTCGGCGTCGTCGACGACAAGCTTGCGGTGCTCCACGCGATAGCCGAGTGGCACGACACCCCCCATCCACATACCCTTCTTCTTGGAGGCCGCGATCTTGTCGCGGATGCGTTCGGCTGTGACCTCCCGCTCGAACTGCGCGAAGGACAAGAGCACATTGAGCGTAAGCCTGCCCATCGATGTGGTGGTATTGAACTGCTGGGTGACGGAGACGAACGACACCGAACTTGCATCGAAGATCTCGACGATCTTGGAGAAGTCCATCAGCGAGCGGGTGAGGCGGTCGATCTTGTAGACGACCACGACATCCACCTTCTTGTCGCGGATGTCTTGGAGCAGCCGCTGCAGGGCAGGGCGCTCCATCGTCCCACCTGAAATGCCGCCGTCGTCATAGCGATCTGGAGCAAGCTTCCAGCCAAGGCCAACCTGGGAAGCGATGAAGGCAAGGGGCGCGGGCCGCAACGATGATACGCTCATGGAACGCCCATTCTTCGTCCGTCATCAGGTCTCGTGCCAAGCTGGTCTCCATCGCAGATACCAGCTTGAATCACATCCAGTCCGACCCGGGAATCCCTTTTGTCAACACGACCTAGGAGGGGTCACAACGTCGGGCTGCTGTTTTGTAGCGAGTGCGAATTTGGCCATACCGCAGCTTGATGCACGCAAGCTATGCCATTCTCAGATTTAGCTCGCCGCGAGTAAGCTCTGCAACAAAGTCGACAAATGCCTTGATGGCGCCGTTCATGCGTCGCGTACCCGAATGAACGGCCTGGATCGGAAAAGGCTGCGGGGCGTAGGCGGTCAGGAGAGGCACCAGCGTGCCCGCGTCGATGTCATCGCAGAATATCCAACGCGGGCCTTGCGCCAGTCCCAAGCCGGCACGCACGGCGGTGTGGACGGCGTCGGCATCGTTCGTGCGCAGAGCGGCGGAGGGTACGATCTCGACTTGACTCCCGTCGACCTCGAATTTCCAGGTCTTGGAGTTGCCTTGGAACATGAACGGCAGGCAGGCGTGGTGCTGAAGATCTTCAAGCCCCCGCGGTTTGCCATAGCGTTCAAGATAGCCCGGGCTTGCGACGACCACGGCGGTCACGCTTCCGATTTGGCGCGACAGAAGGCTTGAATCTGCGAGGTTCCCGATCCGGATGGCCACATCAATGCCGTCCCCGACAAGGTTCAGGTAACGCTCGGAGACTTGGAGATCGATGGAGAGATCAGGATAGCGCTGGAAGAAATCCGGCAGGTTCGGGACGATGAGCCTACTGGAAAAGACCGCCGGACAGGTGACCCGTAGCCGCCCCCTTGGTGAGGTCTGCCCGGACCGGATGCGATCCTCCGCCGCGTCGAGATCGGCGAGCATGCCGACGGAGAAGTCGTAGAATTCTTGTCCTTGCTCGGTGATCGTCAGACCGCGGGAATTGCGCCTGACGAGGGTACCTCCAATATGCTTCTCAAGCGCCGACATCTCCTTGCTGGCGGTAGACTGGACGACTCCTTCAGCCTTGGCCGCTCGGGAAAAGCTGCCCGTTTCAACAACGCGGACGAAGAGCCGCATCCTGCCGATCTGATCCACGTGTACCTCCGAGACATGAATTCCAAATAGGAATTCATAGTATTCCATTATTCCGTATTGGAAATACATTCAATCATCCGACATGACAGAAACGGGCGCCACCGGCAGCCCAACACCGTTCAGAAAGGATTTTGTTTTGGGAAGGCTCGAAGGAAAGGTGGCCGTCGTCATCGGCGGGACAACAGGCATGGGGCTGGCGACAGCGAAGCGGTTCGCCGAGGAAGGCGCCTATGTCTTCGTCACCGGGCGGCGCCAGGACGTGGTCGACGAAGCTGTGCATGCCATCGGAGAGAGCGCCGCAGGCGTGAAGGGCGATCTAGCCCGCCTCGACGACCTCGATAGGTTGTTCGACACGATCGGCCGGCAAAAAGGGCATATCGACGTGCTCTTCATCAGTGCCGGCGCCGGGCATATGGGCGAGTTCGTCGCTACGGTCACACCCGATGTCTTCGATCACACGTTCAACGTCAACACGCGCGGCGTGCTGTTTGCGGTGCAAAAGGCGTTGCCGATCTTCCGGGACGGCGGCTCAATCATCCTGAATAGTTCCATCGCGCATCGGAAGGGGATGCCCGGCGCCAGCGTCTACAGCGCAAGCAAGGCTGCCGTCCGCGCCTTCGCGCGCGGCTGGACGATGGAACTGAAGGAGCGCAACATCCGTGTGAACGTGATCAGTCCCGGGCCGATCGACACGCCATTCACCCAGCCGGCGCCCCAAGCCTGGAAGGACGCGATGACTGCGGCCGTCCCGCTTGGCCGCTTCGGGCAGCCGTCCGAGATCGCGGCCGCGGCCTTGTTTCTCGCCTCCGACGAGTCGAGTTATATCACGGGCATCGATCTCTGCGTCGATGGCGGGCTGACGGCAGTCTGATGCCTTTCGCCGATCCATCGTGTTGTGCGAGGGGCTCAGCCTCCGCGCAACTCCTCGACAACCTCGACGAAGGCCGCGAGATGGGCGGGCACTGGACGCCGCGCTGGGTAATATAGTTGGAATTCCGGGTTCACCGGCATCCAGTCCTGCAGGACGGCCAAAAGCCGTCCTGCAGCGATATGTTCCGCGACCTCGGCTTCCGCGACATAGGCCAGTCCGACGCCAGCCAGAGCAGCCCGGGCGATCAGGCCATGATTGTCCAGACTAAGCGACCACGGCACATCGGCCTGCAAGACCTCGCCGCCCCGTTCGAACTCCCATTCATAAGGTAGACCACTCGGCCAGCGAATGCGGATACATGTGTGTTCCTGCAAGTCGTCGGGATGACGCGGGCGCGCGTGCGCCGCGAAATAGCCAGGCGAGGCGACGACGACGTTCCGCAGACGCCGGCCAAGGGAGACGGCGGCCATGTTGGGGGGCATCGCACCTTGCGTCCGGACGCCTGCGTCGAAGCCGGACTGCACGATGTCCACCAGCCGACCCTCTGTCACGATGTCCACTTTCACGTCCCGGTGGCGGCGCAGGACTTCGTTGACAAATGGCACCAGCAACTGATGGCCGCCCGCGATGGAGCAGTTGATGCGCAGCGTGCCTGCGGGTGCACCGTCCACGCCGCGCGCGACGGCGGTCGCAGCGTGAATTTCGGCCAGAGCCGGGGCGATCGCGCGCACCAACTCGTGCCCGGCCGCGGTCAGATCGACGCGCCGAGTTGTCCGGTCGAACAGCCGGACGCCCAGTTCGTCTTCAAGCCCGGCCACAGCATTGCCAATGGCGGTGGGCGAGGCGTTCAATTCCCGGGCCGCGGCGCGGAAGGTCTTGCGGCGGGCAACCGCAACCACGGCTTCGAGTTCGATCAGCTTTGGCGCTCGCATTATCTTATTTTCCGCGTTTCTAAAAACATCTTTGCTCCAATTGTTGAGATAATCAATGCCGCATAGATAGGGACCGACCGGAGACGGCCAAGCCCGTCCAACGTCCCGATCCTGTCGAGAAACGAGCGGAGAGAAACATGACCGCCAGAGCGGAAGAGACTTTAGGCACGGCCCGGATAATGCTGGGCCACTCGGACATCAGCTTCCGGCCGATGGGGCTTGGTTGCATGGGCATGTCCCAGTTTTATGGGGTCGCCGACGACAGCCAGTCGGTCGAGACCATCTGTGCCGCGCTGGATCTGGGCGTAAGCTTTCTCGACACCTCGGACTTCTATGGCGCCGGCAATGCCCTGACCGGCGCCGAGAGCCCGGGGTTCGGACATAATGAAGACCTCATCGGCCGCGCTGTCGCGGGCCGCCGCGAAGATGCCGTCGTCGCCACCAAGTTCGGCGTCCAGCTCGATCCCGGCGGGGACGGCCCCGGCTTCATGCTCAATGGCCAGCCCGATTATGTCCGGGAGGCCTGCGAGGCCAGCCTGCGGCGGCTGAAGGTCGAGACCATCGACCTCTATTACGCCCATCGGGTCGATCCGAACGTCCCGGTTGAGGAAACAGTGGGTGCGATGGCCCGCCTGGTCGAACAAGGCAAGGTGCGCGCAATCGGTTTGAGCGAGGCTACGTCGGACGAGCTGCAGCGCGCCCATGCCACCCATCCGATCAGCGCGCTGCAATCGGAGTATTCGCTGTGGGAGCGGAATGTCGAGGCGAACATCCTGCCGGCCTGCCGCGCACTGGGCATCACCTTCGTGCCCTATTGCCCGCTGGGACGGTCCATGCTGACCGGGGAGGTCAAGACCGGAACGGCGTTCGGCCAGGGCGATTTCCGCGCCATGGATCCGCGCTTTGCCGCGGACGCCATGGCGTCGAACCTGGCGCCTGTCGAGGTCCTGGTGGCCCTGGCGGCGGCCAAGGGCGCGACGCCCGGCCAGCTTGCCCTCGCCTGGCTGCTGGGACAGCCGCAAGCGATCGTACCGATCCCGGGAACCAAGCGCGTCAAATATGTGAAAGAGAACTCCGCCGCGACCAATATCGCCCTCAGCGCGGATGAAATTGCCTATCTCTCAGCGGCCTTCGCGCCAGAGAAGATCGCCGGCCGCCGTGCCACGACCGCCTGAGCCACCGGGGTGTAGCGCCCCTAGTCCGATCTGCCACATGAAGCGATCCGCTCGCTAAGCCCCGTTGAGTGCTGGGCCGCGGCTTTCTCGAAACAACAACAATCAACAAGGAGAACATGCAGAAGGGGTTTAGATACGGCTTCAACTGGAAGGTGGACAGGCTGAAGCTCAAGCATACCGGAGCGTCCCGGAAGGACCTTGGGCAATCAACGATCAAATTCCGTCCCTTATTTGAGCGAATCTATGCGCACAGCGACGCCACTTCGGGCCAGTATTGGCTTTGCCTTCCTCATCATGCTCGCCGTAGTGCTTTATGTGGCAACTCTGCCGCCGCCGTTGATCGTGCAAGGTCAGGTGTCGGCCGATGAGATCGACATCAGCCCGCGGGTCTCGGGGCGGGTGACCCGGCTCAATGCCGATGTCGGCGACAGCGTGAAGCAGGGCGGTGTGCTGGTCGAGCTGACCAATCCCGAGCTGAGCGCGGCGCTGGCCGCCTCGAAGGCCGCGCTGACCGTGGCGGAGTCCAATCAGCGCAATGTCGAGACGGTCCGGCCCGAGACGGTGACAGCGCAGAAGGCACAGGTCGCGGCCGATCAGGCCGATGTCGATCTTTCTCAGTCGTCCTACAGCCGCCAGCAGAAGCTGCTCTCGACCGGCAACACGCCGCAGGCCGATCTCGATCAGGCGACGCGCAATCTGCAGGCGGCACTGAAGAAGAAGGAGGCTGACGAGGCCGAACTCGCCCTGACCATCGAGGGTGCGAGTGCCGAACAGCGCGCCCTTGCCGAGGCCCAGGTCAAGCAGGTCGCCGCCGCCGTGGCACAGCAGGCGGTGGATGTCGACGAGCTTCGCATCGTCGCGCCGATCTCGGGAGAGGTGACGACGCGGATCGCCGAGCTGGGCGAAAACTTCTCGCCCGGTGCGCCGCTTTATGCACTGATCGATCTGCAGAACAGCTGGATGACCTTCAACCTGCGCGAGGATCTGCTCGCCGGTCTGAAGGTCGGCGATACGTTCCGGGTCGATATCCCTGCGCTCGGCGCCAAGGAAGTGGCGGTCAAGGTGACGGTCATCAATGTCGAGGGGCAATATGCGACGTGGCGGGCGACGCGGGCCACCGGTGATTTCGATCTGCGCACCTTCGAGGTCCGTACCAAACCGGTGGAGCCGCTGACCGGACTGCGCCCCGGGATGAGCGTCATCGCGCATTGGCATGCGCGGACCAGGTAGATGCGGGGGCCCCGGCAGCTTCGTCCTGGTTTCTGGCGCGTCTTTTTGCGCGAGATCGACGGGCTGCGCCGGCGGCTCTTCCTGCTCGCCCTGACCACGCTGGTGCCGATCCTGCTGATGGTGCTGCTTAGCACGATCTTCAGCGCGGGCCTCGCCACGCGACTGCCGATCGGGGTGCTCGATCTCGACGGCTCCGATCTGTCGCGCAGCATCATCCGCGCGGTCGATGCCACGCCCGAGGCCGCCGTCACCACGCCGGTCAGCGATCTCGCCCAGGGCAAGGCGCTGATCCGGTCGGGGGCGATTCACGGGCTCTTGATGCTTCCGCAGCATCTCAAGCGCGACGTTTATGCCGGCCGCCGGCCCGATGTCGTGTTCTTCTACAACACCCAGACCCTGACCACAGGCAATACCATCCTGCGTGGCGTCAACGCGGCAGTTGCCACCGTGGAGGCGGGGATCAAGGTCGCGCTCAGGACCTCCGAGGGGCAACCGGTCGATGTGGCCGAGGCGGAGCTGAGTCCCGTTCCGGTGCAGGTGAACGCGCTTTTCAATCCGACGCTGAGCTATATCGCCTTCCTGCTCAACACCGTGGTGCCCGCGGTTCTGCAGGTTATCATCGTGACGAGTTCGGCCTATTCGGTCGGGCTGGATGTGGAGACGCCGCACCGGCTGCGCAGTCTGAGGCGGCTGGGGGGCGGGCTGCTGCCGGCTATGGCTGGCAAGATCCTGCCCTATACTTTGCTGTTTCTCCTGGTGCTCGGCCTCTCCGATATCGTGCTTTTCGGTGTTCACGGCGCGCCGTTGCGCGGGAACCGCGCGCTGCTGGTGTTCGCCGGCACACTGTTCATCCTGGCCTGTCAGTTCCTCGGCACGCTTCTGGCGCTGGTGCTCAGGCCCACGGCGAAGGCGGTCAGCATCGGGTCGCTTCTGACCGCTCCGGCCTTCGGTTTCATGGGGATCGGCTTTCCCAGGATCGCGATGAACGGGTTCGCGTTCTATTGGGGCAGCATCTTGCCCGGCACCTGGTATCTGATGGCGCGGATCGACCAGACGGTTCGGGGCACGCCGGTAGATCTGTCGCTGCGCCCGGTCCTGGCGCTGGCGGCGATGGTGCTGGTTTTCGCGGGGCTGACCGCGCTTGTGCTGGAGGTTCGCCGCATCCGGTTGCGGAACGCCGCGCCCCAGCCGCAGTCAGCAGCCGCGGCATGATCGCCGTTCTGCGCGCCTGCCGGAGCGAGCTGTCCCGGATGCTGGCGCTGGCTCCGGTCTTTTCGGTCCTGATCGTCGCCTCGGTGATCTATGCCGGGTTCTATCCCCAGCCCTATCTCAACGAGGCCTTGCGCAACGTTCCGATCGCTGTCGTCGATCAGGACCGGAGCGCGGCGAGCCGGCGCCTCACCCAAGCGGTCGATGCCAGCGCCGATGTCGCCGTCACCGCGCAATTCTTCGACATGCCGAGCGCCGAGCGCGCGGTTTTCGCCCGGCAGATCTACGGCATCCTGCTGATTCCGCAGCATTTCGAGCGTGACCTGCTGCATGGCAGGCCGTCGCCGGTCGCGGTCTATGGGGATGCGAGCTATCTCCTGATCTATCAGCGGGTGGCAGGGGCGGTGTCGGCCGTGGCCGGGACCATGGGCGCCGAGGTCGAGACAGCGCGGCTGATCGCCGAGGATGTCGATCCGCGGATCGCGGGTGCCGCCGTCGATCCGATGCCGCTGACCGCCGTGCCGCTTTTCAACCCCGAGGGTGGCTATGCGACCTATATCCTGCCCGCCGCCTTCGGCCTTATCGTCCAGCAGATCCTGCTGATCGCCGTTTGCCTGCTCGGGACCCTCCCCGCATCTCAGACACCGGTTGAGCCCGGGGATACCGCCGCGCCCCTAATCGGGGCGGTCGCGAGCGTCCTCGGCAGGCTTCTCGCTTATCTCCTGGCCGAATGTATCCTGCTGCCGACCTATCTGATCGCCTTGCCCTATCTCTACGGCCTGCCGCATCTGGGAAGTCCGCTGGTCCTGATGGTCTTCGCGATGCCCTTCGTGCTCGCCATCGGCGGGCTCGGCATGGTCCTCGCACGGATCTTCCGCCACCCCCTCACCGCCCAGCTCGCCACCGCTGCGATCGGGCTGCCGCTGTTCTTTCTCACCGGCTTCTCCTGGCCCGCCGAGGCGATCCCGCCGGCGCTGCACAGGCTCTCTCTGCTGATCCCCAGCACCTCCGCGGTGCCGGCCTTCGTCCGCATCACCCAGACCGGTGCCAATCTCGCAGGGGTCAGGCCGGAGTTCCTGACCCTCTGGGGCCTCGCGATTGCCTACGGCGGGGTCGCGATGCTGCTCCAGCGTGGGGCACGTCCATGGGGCGCGGCGGATCCGCGGCCGAACGCCTGAGCTTCGCACCTGCCCCCTGTGCCTGTCGGCAGATGCGACGCAGCCGCTAAACAGTCAGTGTCGGTGATGTGATCTCATAACGTACCCTTTCCCGAGACGATGACGTTCTTCAGCGTGTATATGTGCGAGCCGTCGCGGGGCGCGCTGCGGGCGGGCATAGTGAAGCCTCCGTCAAATGTGGCCGGCATCGCGCCGTGCGCTGTTCCTGTTCGGAGACGAAAGGTGACGCTTCAAGACCATCAGCCCGCCCGCAGTTGGAGCTTCGGCCCGTTTCACATGTCCGCCGAAACTATGCAGCTGACGCGGGAGGGCCGTCCCGTGCCCCTCGGCAGCCGTGCGTTCTCGATCCTGCTCGCCTTGGTCGAACGTCAGGGCGAGGTGGTCACCATCGACGAGCTGCTGACGGAGGTCTGGCCCAATGTCTTCGTCGAGCCGGTCACCATACGCGGCCATCTGCATGCGCTGCGCAAGGCACTGGACGACGGCAGCGTCAAGGCGCGCTATATCATCAACGAGATGGGGCGCGGATACCGGTTCGTTGTCCCCGTGGCCGCCGCGCCGGCGACCGCGCCGCTTGCCCCAGCGGCAAGGCCCATGGCCGGGATCATCGGACGCGAGACCGAGATCGAGGCGCTCTGTGCCGATCTGCTGCGGCAGCGTCTGGTCAGCATCGTCGGCCCCGGCGGCGTCGGCAAGACGACGGTGGCCCTGGCCGTCGCCGCGCGTTTCCGCGACAGCGGCCGCAGCGATGTACGCTTCATCGATCTCAGTTCCCTGACCGATGCGGCCTTCGTCGCCAGCGCGATCGCCAGCCCTCTCGGGCTGTCGCTGCTGGCGGAGGATTGCAGCGAGGCGCTCGCGCGCGCGCTGCCGTCGCGCCGCCTGCTGCTGATCCTCGACAATTGCGAACATCTCGTCCGCGCGGTCACCGAGGTGGCCGAGGCGATCCGGCGCCGGGCGCCGGGCGTGACCGTGCTCTGTACCAGCAGAGAGCCATTGCGCGCCCAGGGCGAATGGGTCTTCCGTCTGGAGGGGCTGCCATTGCCGGCGGAGGGCGAGATCAGCGCCGAGGAGGCGCTGCACCATGGGGGCATTC
The DNA here is from genome assembly GCF_002529485.1 of Mesorhizobium sanjuanii. Lineage (NCBI taxonomy): Bacteria > Pseudomonadati > Pseudomonadota > Alphaproteobacteria > Hyphomicrobiales > Phyllobacteriaceae > Mesorhizobium > Mesorhizobium sanjuanii. Next base: position 56,718 of record NZ_NWQG01000042.1, on the reverse strand, counting down.
AGCTGTTCAGCGAACGGCTCGGCACGTCGCGGCAGAGTTTTGAACTGACGGCGGAAAACCTGCTGACCGTCTGCCGGATCTGCCACCGCCTGGACGGATTGCCGCTTGCGCTCGAACTTGCCGCCGCAAGTCTGCATGGCTTCTCGCTCACCGAGTATCTCGAGCAGCTCGATGACAATCTGGCGCTGCTTGCCAAAGGGCGCCGCACCGCGCCGCCGCGGCAGCAGACGATGAGGGCGACACTCGACTGGAGCCATGCGCTGCTCTCGGAGCCGGAACGCACGCTGCTCCGGCGCCTGTCGCTGTTCCGCTCGGTCTTCGGTTTGAACGCTGTCGCCTGTGCCTGTGCCTGCCCGCAGCTCACCCGGGCCGAAGTGGTGGAATGCCTCGGCGGTCTGGTCGCCAAATCCCTGGTTCAGGCCGACGTGTCGGGCGAGCGGACGGTGTTCCGCCTGCTCGACACCACAAAGGCCTATGCGCGCGAGAAGCTGTTCCTGGCGGGCGAAGCGGCGCAGTTTCGCCGCCGCCATGCCGAGGCGATGCAGGCCATGCTGGAAGAGGCCGCGACGGACTGGCGCCTGCTTCCGATAGAGGCCTGGCGTGCCCGCTACCTGCCGCTGATCGACGATATTCGCGCCGCTCTCGACTGGGCCTTCGGACCCGAGGGGGACGCCGATCTGGGCATCGCGTTGACTTCCCGGACCGGCACGCTCGCCTTCCTCGGCTCGCTCCTTGCCGAGTTCCGGGCGCGGCACGAGAAGGCGCTGGCGGTCCTGGAGCAACGCGCAGCGGATACGGTGATCGAATTGCGGCTCAGGGCGCAGCTCTGCCGGCTGACCGCGTTCAGCGGCGGCCCGAACGAGCGCGCGCGGCTCCTGGTCGATGGCGCGGCCGAGATCGCCGGCCGGACCGGCTCCGACGCGCGCATGGCCGAAGCGATGGGCGCGCTCTGGGGGCTCGGCTTTGCCACCGCCGATGTCGAGGCGATGCATCGGGCCTGCGAAACGACGTGCCTGATCGCCGCGCGGAGCGGCGACGAGACGGCCGGACGGTTCGCCGACCGCCTGGGCGCGATCACGCATACGTTCACCGGCGATCTGCGGAAGGCGAGGGCGCTTTTCGAATATGGCCGCGACATTCCCGACGGCCGCATCGTCCTGCCGAGCTATCATGTTCCGCTGTTTCTGGACCGGGAGCTCACCAGTGCCATCGTCCAGGCGCGGCTGCTTTTTCTCCAGGGTGAAATCGGTCGCGGCATGGCGCTTGCGGAGGAGTGGGTCGAGACCACCGGACGGCTCGACCACCAGATGCCGTTCCTGGTGATGCTGGGGCTGGTCGCGATCCCGATGCAGTTCTGGATCGGTGATGTCGACCGCGCCGCCGTGTTGCTCCAGCGGCTGACCCAGCATATCGAGCGGCATTCGGCGGCCTATTACCGGCATCAGTGGGTGCGCGGATATGAACATGCGCTGCGCCTCCACCGGGGCGCGGACGCTTCCATGAGCGCGGCGGACGGCCTGGACAAGCAGATCCATGATCATCTCTGCACCGTGCATCCAGCCTTTGTTACACCGGCCGCCCTGGCGCGCGTGCAAACCGGAACGGCCGGCTGGGCCACGGCGGAAATCATGCGGATCGATGCGCTGTACCGGCTTCGGGCCGGCGAGGTCGAGGCCGGCATGGCGACCCTCATCGCCGCGCGCATGCTTGCGCGCCGTCAGGGGGCGTGGTTCTGGGAGCTGCGCGCCACCCTCGACCTTGCGACGCATCTCGCCGGCACGGGCCGGCGGGCCGAAGGGAAGGCGCTGCTGGCGCCGCTCCTCGACGGACACGACGCGGAGCCCGCGACGCGCGACCTCGACGACGCGCGGGCGTTTCTCGACGGTCAGTAGCTGGGGTGGTCGTCCCGAAGCTTGCCGCGAAACACCCAATAGACGACGACTGTGTAGAGCAACGTCAGCGGCAGCACCACGATGCCGGCAAACCAGAAGAGAAAGGAGAGGCTGGAGGGCGGCGCCGCAGCCTGCCAGATCGTCAAGCTAAACGGAACGATATAGGGCAGAAACGATACGGCAAGTGTGCCAAAGGCTGCGATGAAGATCAGGGCGGCGCCGCGAAACGGCACTGCATCGCGCCGCTTGATAAGGCCGTAAAGCACGGTGATGCCGCCCGCTAGCCCGAGTAGGGGGAACATCCCAAGGACAGGCCGTTCTAGCCAACGTGTCATTACCGGCAGATCGAGCAACAGCGACGCAACAAACGCCACGGCGAGAAACAGCAACACGCCGCGCAGGAGCCAAGCGGTCTGCCGGTACGCACGCTCGCGCATCGCGCCGCTGGTCTTGGCGATCAGCCAAGTGGAACCGATCATCGCATAGCCGAGGCAGAGACCGAGTCCGCAGAGCAAGGGGAAAGGACGCGCCCAAAAGAAAGCCCCACCGGTGAACTGGCCGGCATGGTTTGGTAGCCCCTCGACCAGTGCGCCCACCGCACAGCCTTGGACAAAAGACGCTAACAGAGATCCGAGCCCGAAACCCGCATCCCAGACCGCGCGGGAGCCGGTCGACTTCTCGCGGAACTCGAAGGCGACCCCGCGCAGGATCAGGCCGCAAAGCATCAGGATGAGCGGGAGGTAGAAGGCACTGAGAAGCAGCGCGTAGACGGAGGGGAAAGCGCCGAACAACACCGTACCGGAAATCACGAGCCAGGTTTCGTTACCATCCCAGACAGGCGCGATCGCATGAAGCATCTCGCGCTTCTCGTCCTCGGTCCGAGCGAAGCCAAAGAGGATGCCGACCCCGAGATCGAAGCCGTCGAGCAGGACATAGAGAAATACGGCAAGCGCGAGCGCCGCAGTCCAGAAAACGATCATGAGCGCAACTCCATGCTCGGACGTTCGGCTCCGGGACTATAACCGGGCACGGAGAGAGGGCGCTTGGGGTTGGTCTCGGGGCCGGCGGGCCCCTCGCCGGGAACCGGCCCGGCGCGCAACATACGATAAATGTAGAGAGTTCCGGCGGCGAAAATCAGCAGATAGATGACCGCGAAGAGCGCGAGACTGATTGTGACGAGGCCCGGGGAAAGCGTCGGCGTCACCGCCTCGGCCGTACGCAACTGACCATAGACGACCCAAGGTTGCCGACCGACCTCGGCGGTAAACCAGCCCATCAGCGTCGCAATAAATCCCAGCGGGAAGGAGCAGGCTATGGGCCATAGCAGCCATCGCCGCCCGAACAGCCGGCCCGTTGCGGCATGCAGGCCACCATACCAGGCCAGAACCAGCATCAGAAGGCCACAGCCGACCATCAGACGGAAGGCGAAAAAGGGGATCAGCACAGGAGGGCGCTGATCCTGCGGGAAGTCGCTCAGCCCGACTTCCTTTGAGTTGAGGGTCATCGTCGCGATCAGGCTGCCGAGATACGGCACGCTGAGCGCGAAATGGTCTGTCTGATGTTTGGCGTCAGGGATCGCAAACAGTATTTCGGAGGCGGGCTGCTCATCGTGCCAGCGACCTTCGATCGCCGCAAATTTTGCCGGCTGACGGTCGTGAACGAAATCGCCTGTCAGATGACCGAAGAGCATTTGTGCCGGGACCAAAACGGCCGCAAGACCAAGCCCCATGCGAAGCATGACGCGCGCCTCGGCTGCGTAGCGACCCTGGAGCATATACCATGCCCCGGTGGCCGCGACGCAGAAGGCGCCCGTGACGTAAGAGGCAAGCAGCATGTGGGGGAAGCGCACCAGCACCGCGGGGCTGAAAACGATTGCCGCCCAGTCCGTTGGCACGAACAGCCCCTGCGCATCGATGCGGAAGCCGGTCGGCCACTGCATCCAACTGTTGTTCACCATGATCCAGAAGGCCGAGAGGCTGGTGCCGAGACAAACCATGACGCAGGACAGAAAGTAGAGCCATGGCGGCACCCGGTCCCGCCCGAAGATCAGAAGCCCGAAGAAGCTCGCCTCAAGCGCAAAGGCGGTGAAGCTCTCGTAGCCAAGCAGCGGACCTTGGATCGGCCCGGTGCGAGCCGCGAGTACGCTCCAATTCGTGCCGAACTCGAAGGACATGACAATGCCGGAGACGACGCCGAGCCCAAAGGAAATCGCGAAGATTTTTAGCCAGAAGTCGAACAGAACCCGGTAGAGCGGCCGGCCTGTGGCGAGCCTCAGGCCTTCCAAAACCGCCAACCAGGCCGCGAGGCCCACGGTGAGAGCGGGAAAGATGATGTGGAACGAGACGGTGAAGGCGAACTGAAGGCGGGAGAGGAGCAGCGCTGTCATCGTCTCGCTCCGGTCAGTGCCAGAGGTTGGTTTTGGCCAGATCGACGATTTCGTCCGCCCTGCCGTTCATGATCGCGCGGAGCATGTAGAGGGAGAAGCCCTTGGCCATCTCGACCGTGATCGCCGGCGGCATCGCGAGTTCGGTCCGCGTCACGACGGCATCGACGACCGCCGGACCGTCATGGTCGAGCGCCGCGCGGATGCCGGCCTCGATCTCCGACGCATGTTCGATCCGGATGCCGCGGATACCGACGGCCTCCGCCAGGGCCGCGAAATTCGGGTTGGTCAGATCGGTGCCGAATGGCACGAAGCCGGCCGATTGCTGCTCGACCTCGACGAAGCCGAGGGCGCCGTTGTTGAAGACGACGATCTTGGCCGGAAGCTTGTGCTGCACCAGGGTTAGCAGATCGCCCATCAGCATGGTGAAGCCGCCGTCGCCCGACATCGAGATCACCTGACGTTTTGGGAAGGCAGCTTGCGCCCCGATCGCCTGCACCATGCCATTGGCCATCGAGCCATGGTTGAACGAGCCGATCAGGCGGCGTTTGCCGTTCATCTTCAGGTAGCGGGCGGCCCAGACCGTGGGGGTGCCGACATCGCAGGTGAAGACCGCGTCTTCCGAGGCAAGCTCGCTGATCGCGCGGGCGATTTGCTGGGGATGGATCTGTTGGCCGCGCCGGTCTGGCGCGCCGAGGGCGTCAAGCCCCGCGCGGGCGCTTTGGTAGTGCCGCACCGCCTGATCGAGATGGCTGCGCCCCTCGCGCGCCACAAGCTGCGGCAGAAGGGCGGTCACCGTCGCCTTGACGTCACCGACGAGCGCGCGGTCGACCGAGGTGCGCCGCCCGAGTCGCCCCGGCGCGATATCGACCTGCACGGTCACCACGCCTGGGCCCTTGGGGAAGAACTGCCGATAGGGGAAGTCGGCGCCAAGCACGAGCAACACGTCGCAGTCGAGCATGGCGTAATAGCCCGAGGAGAAGCCGATCAGCCCGGTCATGCCGACATCGAACGCATTGTCGTATTCGACATGTTCCTTGCCGCGCATTGTGTGCACGATGGGCGCCTTGAGCCGGCTGGCAAGCGCCACGACCTCGTCATGCGCACCGGCACATCCGGCGCCGCAGAAGATGGTCACGCGGCCCTCCTGATTGAGCAGCTCGGCCAGCGCCTCGACCTCTTCGGTGGGGGGCACCACGACCGGGGCCTTCGGCAGCAGCCCGGAGGATTTCGATTTGGCCTCTGTTGCGGCGGGCTTCAGCGCCACGTCGCCGGGGATCACCAGCACCGAGACGCCGCGCTGGCCGACGGCGGTGCGGATCGCGGTTTCGAGGCTGCGCAGCATCTGCGCCGGGTCGGAGACCAGTTCGCAGAAATGGCTGCATTCGCGAAACAGCTCCTGCGGATGGGTTTCCTGGAAATAGCCCGAGCCGATCTCGGCGGAAGGAATATGGGCGGCGATCGCCAGCACCGGGACATGCGAGCGGTGGCAGTCGAAAAGCCCGTTGATCAGGTGCAGGTTGCCCGGCCCGCAGCTGCCCGCACAGACCACGAGATCGCCGGTCAGATGGGCCTCGGCGCCAGCAGCGAAGGCGCCGGCTTCTTCGTTGCGGACATGGATCCACTCGATCTGGGTCTGTTTGCGGATCGCATCGGTGATGCCGTTCAGGCTGTCGCCGACGACGCCATAGATGCGTCTGATGCCGGCGGCCTGAAGCGTTTCGACAAGTTGCTGGGCTACGGTAAGGGCCATGGTCTGCTCCTGCATTGGCGTGGAGCGGGGCCGCGCGCGGGCGGCCCCGCCGGCTTCACGCGAGGTAGTTCCTGAGGACGCGAAGATCGGAGACGGAATAGGCGAAGCTGAAGCGATAGCCGCGGCCGACGCGCAGCGGGGCGATGCGGTGGATTTCTTCGCCCTCGACCTCGGGAATGCGCAGCTCGGCCGAGCCTGCCCACATGCCGACCATGGCCGGATCGTCGACCAGCGACAGGGTCAGTTCATCGACCGCAGGTGTGCCTTGCAGACCCGCGACGAGGTTGGGGAAATACCGCCGGATGGTGGTTGGCCGATTGAAGACGGTGGTCGGATCGTCGACCTTTTCCTCAAGCTGGATGCGTGCGGTGGCGATCCGTTCGCCATGCGCCGAGACGCTGGCGCCGAAGCGGCTGCCGGGGGCCAGCGGTGCGGCGGCAAGGCTGGGCACCGGGAAGCTGCGGGTCTGGAACACGCTGCCGATCTTCTTCGGGAAGCCTTGCGTCCAGCCGCGTGCGAGAGCGGCGTCATTGTCGACGAAGATATAGGGGCAATAGGTGACCGGCATGCCTTCGAACACCGCGTCGAGCAGGATGAACGCCTCGCGGTACTGATAGCGCGCGGGATCGGTCAGTTCGTCCTGTTCGCCGGTGAATTGCCAGTCGAGAAACCAGCAGAACGCGCGGCCTGCGCTGCCGTCGTCCAGCGTCATGCCGGGCGGAAGCAGGGCCGCGACCGCGGCGGGATCGGCCCAGTATTCGACCGCGATGCAATCGCTGGCGTAATGCCAGGGCGGCGTCGGGTTGAGCGAGGACTTGCCCTCGGGCGAAAGTGGCACGCAATAGCCGCGCGGTGGGGTTTGGTCCGGCATGTGTCGTTTCTCCTGTTCCGGGCGCGGCAAGGGGCCGCGCCTACTTCCAGTTGGCCAGCTTGGAGGTATGGCCGACCCCGGGGTTGAAGGAATTGGTGGGGTCGAGGCTGTGGTAATGGTCCACCAGTGCGGGCTTTGCGATGTAGAGGTGGCCGACATTGTGCTCTGCCGGGTATTCCGCCCCGCGCGCGTCGAGCAGCTTCCACATCGCATGTTCGATGTCGTCGGGCTTGAAGCCTTTTTCACCACGTAATCCTGATGGAAGACGTGGCAGAAGAAATGCCCGTAGTAGAGCTTGTGGAGGATGCCCTTCGTGATGGCTTCAGGCAGGGTTTCCATCCAGTTCAGCTCGTTGCGCGGCAGGGCAAGGTCGAGGGCGACGATATCCTCGACCTCGCGATGATGGATCGCGCGGTACCGGGTCGCCGCACCTGTGGCGGCGAAGCGGTGCAGGAACGCCTTTTCGCCTTCCTTCTTCGTGCAGGTGAAATAAGCACCCGTCGCGCTTGGAAGAATGCTGGTCAGATAGGCCTCGGCCTCGGCGATCCCGTCATCGGCCATGCGCAGGATCAAGTGGTGTTCGTAGCGCTTGCGGTAGTCATACATGCGTTTGGGCAGATGGCGCGGGAAGAGCGTACTGCCGAACTGCATTATCCGGTCGGATAGGTCCGCGGGCAGGCCGATCTGCGCGCAGAGGGAGTCGAGCCGGCCCTTGAGTGCGAACATCAGCGGGAGGCGGTCTGTGCCAAGGATCTCGATCGCGAGAAAAGCGTCCTTGCCGTATTTCTCGGCGATATCGAAGGCGTCGCGGTGGATGTATTCGCCCTCGGTCGGCAGGTTTTTGAAGTTGGCAACGATATGCCGCCGGATCTCTGTCAGTTCGGCAGGATCGTTGGTGCCGATGTAGAATTCTTGTGTCCGTTTCTCTTTCGGGAAGGTGTCGAGGCGCACTGCCGAGATCATCACCTTGCCCGCGCTCCCGGCGCTTTCGAACAGCCGTTTCGGATCGGCATTGAACCGCGCCGGGGTCGGCGAGGCAATGTCACGAACATGGTCCTGATAGCCGTAATCGGAGCAGAAGCGGTGCGGGTCGTCCTCGATATCGGCGAGGGCAAAGTCCCCCTTTTCAACTCGGGTCAGGATCGCTTCGGGATCGCCGCCGATTCGGATGCCGACATGGTTGATCAGCTCGACCTGGCCGCTGGCTGTGACCTGCGCATACAGCGTCATCTGGGTGAAAGCGGGGCCGCGATGGATCAGCGCGCCGCCCGACTTGTTGCAGACACCGCCGAAGACCGATGAGCCGATGCAGGACGAGCCGATCACCGAATGCGGGTTGCGGCCAAGCGGCGCGAGCGTCGTTTCCAGTTTGAAAAGCGTCGCGCCCGGCATACAAACAACCTGCGCGCCACCTTTGATGACATCAATACGGTCGATCCGCAGCGTGCTGATAATGACGATCTCGCGGTCATAGGTGTCGCCGTCGGGTGTCGAGCCGCCGGTGATCCCGGTGTTGGCCGCCTGCATCAGTACGATCTTTCCAGCAGCGACGCAGGCATTCAGCACATGCCACTGCTCGATCAGGTTGCCCGGCCGCACGACGGCAAGCGCCGGTCCCTCGCGGAAGCGGAAGCCTTTGCGAAACCGCCGGGTGCTTGAGGGGTTGGTCAGCACATGGGATGCGCCAACGATCCGCTTCAGGTCGGCAATCAGCTCGAAATTTGTGGCGGCAGCCGCAGGCTGCGAGGCGGTGACGATCGGGCGTGAAAGGGGCATCGGAGTCTCCGTCGAAGCCGAGATCAGTGCGCGACCCGGCCCGGCGGCTTGGTTCAAACGGCCCGATCGGGATGGTGCAGCTGCTATATCCACCCAAGCGCACGGCAGCGCATGTTGGCTGTTGTTGGACTTTGTTGGGTACCTAGAGTGCCGCTGGATCGGATCGCGGTTTCAGGCAATCTCACGCGCGTCGCAGCCGAGGAGCGCCGCATGGACATCGTCACCAACTCCCTCGTCCTTTTGGCTGCGGTGGTGCTGAGCGCCGGGCTCGGCCGGGCCCTCGGGCTGGCGGTGCCGCGACCGCTGCTGCAGATCGCGCTCGGCGCCGCGATCGCCGCGGTGGCGCCTCTCGGTTTCACGCTCAGTCCTGACGTCTTCTTTCTGCTCTTCCTGCCCCCGCTACTTTTCCTCGATGGCTGGCGCATCCCGAAAGGCGGGCTGCGGCGTGATCGCGGAACCATCGTCGCTTTGGCTTTCGGCCTGGTCTTCTTCACGGTGCTCGGGCTCGGCGTCTTCGTCCATGCGACCCTCCCCGCAGTGCCGCTTTCTGTTGCCTTCGCGCTCGCCGCCGCGGTCTCGCCGACCGATCCGGTGGCGGTTACCGCGATCGCGCAGCACGTGCCGGTGCCGCCGCGCCTGCTTGCCATCTTGGAGGGGGAGGCGCTGCTGAACGATGCCTCCGGTCTGGTCGCGATGCGCTTCGCCGTTGCCGCGGCAATGACCGATCCGGTCTCGCTATCGCAGGCCGGCCTAACGTTTCTCTGGCTGGTGGCCGGGGGCCTTGGCATCGGGTTTTGGCTGACCTGGGCAGTGGTCGAGTTGAAGAACCAAGTTGCCCTCCGGCTTGGTGAGGAGGCCGATGCCCAGATTCTGATCAGCCTGCTCCTGCCGTTCGGGGCTTATCTGATCGCGGACCGGATCGGTGCCTCGGCCATCCTCGCCGCAGTCGGTGCCGGCCTCGCGATGAGCCGCGCAGAGCAATCGGGCGCGGCACTGCCGCTGACCCGGATCCGGCGTGCGGCCGTCTGGACGACGATCGGCTTTGCTGCCAACGGGGTGATGTTTGTCCTGCTTGGCGAGCAGCTTCCGAAGCTTGTCGCGAATGCCAGCGCGACCATACGAAGCCTCAACCACATGTCTCCAATCTGGCTGCTTGTCGATGTGATCGTGATCGGCCTTGTCCTCACTGCGCTACGGTTTCTTTGGGTTTGGGCCTCCCTCCGGTTCGTACTTTTCCGCACCCGCAACGGTCGGGGTGCCGCTCAGGTCCCGGGGCTGCGGCTGGTTGCGGCGACTGCGCTTGCAGGTGTGCGCGGAGCGGTGACGCTGGCCGGCATCCTCACACTCCCCTTGCGCGACGCCACCGGCGCGCCTTTTCCGGGCCGCGACCTTGTGGTGCTGATCGCCGCAGGCCTCATTCTGATGTCGCTGATCGCGGCGAGCATCGGGTTGCCGCTGCTGCTCCGCGGGCTAGCGCTGCCGGCTGCCACCGCCGATGAGGGCGAAACGGAGGCGCGTCTCGCGGCGGCGCGTGATGCGATCGCGGCCGTCATTCGAACCCGGGACGGCCCTGCCATCGGGGAAGGCGGTCCAGATGTCCGCGCGGCGGCAGCGGAGCCGGTCCTGAGCTTTTACGAGCGCCGTATCGCGGGCCTGACGGCAGGCATGCCGAGCGCAAGCGATCAAGTGACCAGATCCGAACATGCGTTCTGGCTCGCAGCGATCCGGGCCGAGCGGCGCACGCTCTACCAATGCGCCCGTGCCGGCAGCTTGTCGGATAGCCTTGCCCGGCAGATGGTACGGGAGCTTGATCTGGTCGAGTTGCGCCTTGCGGGCAGTGACGGTTCTTTTGCAAACCCCGCTTCGTAACGGTTCTGTCACAGACTTTTGGCTGGTCTTAGGACGTCCAAGTTCGGGACATGACTATGCCGCGAGCTCTGCGAAGGTCTGGAAAGCGGCGGCGCCGTCCCTATACGCGCGAGCTGCTCGCCGCGACCCCGGCAAGGGGCATGCGCCTGCGGGGACCGACGCGTTCATTGAGTAAGAGGGCATTGCCGACTTGTCCGACCATGGGTGACTGCGACCTACCGGGCGCTGTTCAGCCGGTCATTTCGAGCATCAAGGCTGAACGAGGGCGCTGACGGTTGTAAAGGGCATCCATTTCCGGATGGCCGCCTTTGTCTCGGAGCCGGTCTCCAAGGCGTAGACCACTCGTATTTCCGGGTCCGCCACAGTCTCGATGAAGATGTTGCCGAGGATCGGAAACGAGGAAACGAGCCCAGACCGCGGCAATACGACCCATCGTCTTGCGTAAGATTAGATGCAGCGCTGCAGCTCACAGGACTAAAAACCTCCCGCTTGGAAGTTGCGACACCCGCGCCGGCGCGCTCAGACACCGTCGATCAGGATGTCCAGAGCGCGCTTCAGGGCGTCGCGATGACCTGCCAGAGTGCCGATCGGGACGCGCAACTCCGCCCCCGGTCCCGCGGCGATTTCCTGCACACGGACGATCCATGTCACTCACTCGGCCTCAGCCATCGGCGTAAGCCCGGGAAACGCCGTGTAGCGTCCGGCCCCGCGAAGGGGCACCACGATGCGCGAAGCCTCGATTCCGATCAGATCGGTCTGCAAATCAACGACAAGCTGCCCGCCGCTCAGGCAACGTGGCGACTGGCGACGTAGCGGGCGTTTCTCAGCTTGTTGAAGCACCGCTCGACCAGGTTGCGCAACCGATAGAGCCGGCGGTCCACCGCGATGCGCAGCTTGCGTGTCTTTCGTATGGGCATAACCGGGACGATGTTGCGGGCTTCCATGGTTTTGCGAATATTGCCAGAATAGCCGCGATCTGCAAGAAGGGCGGCTGGCTTGGGCAGGTTGTCGGCCATCACCAGCTCGAAGCCCAGATAGTCCGAAGTCTGGCCCGGTGTGATGTCCGACCTCATGGGCAGGCCCGCGCCATTGACGCGGAGGTGGATCTTGGTCGTGAAGTGGAAGGTGGTCTCCATCGCGGATACCAACTTGAATCACATCCAGTCCGACCCGGGAATCCCTTTTCCAACACGACCTAGGATGGGTCAACCAAGTTGCCGTTGAGAAGGGTTGGACGGCTTCGCAAACGGTCTATGCGATTATGAGAACCGGTTGCTCGTGGCTTCTTACCGTCCAAGCGAGATTTCCGCTCTGGTTGGCAGAGGCCTAGGGAAACTGTTGCCCGAGTAACCATGACGACCATAGCCTGAAGCCGTCGTCCACCTCCTGACGGCCGAAAGTCGTCAATGCGCCGCCGGCCACCCTGCCACTGCTACGAATGTCCGGTTCCGTCGGCCAGGTAGCTGGAACCGGCCATTCCGTTCCCGGCCACATTGCAGACATTCGATCGGCCAGCGAAGTAGCAGTGTCAGCATCTCCCGATATAGAACCCACCGGTCGGCTTGTCGTCCTTCATCCAAATCAGCGCCTGGGACATGGAGTCGACCTGGTCGTCGTGTCCGCCGTTCGGAAAGGCGAGTACCTCCAACATGAAATCATCTTTCCAGTGCGCGTCTTTCGGCAGGTAGACGTTGCCGTTTTCAATCATCGCTGCCGCGCGGACCAGCCGGGTCTCTTTGTCGATCCGAGCTTTGACCGGGGTCGTGGCGATGCCTTGGCTATCCAGGTCCGCGATCAGGCTTGAGCCTGAGCCTGCATCTTCAACAAGGACTATATCCGGGTCGTGCACATCGATGGATTGGCGGACGACCTTGATGAGGTCCGGGTAAGCCGCTCGAATACGGACAAGGTCAAGGAGGTAGTAGATGTTGTCGTCTTTCGCCCAGGTCGAACCGACTGAATAGTCGCAACTCGGATCGCCTTTGAGAGCGGTATCCCAGCTCTGCACGATCGTCATTGAACGACGATCGAACTGAGCCAGGTCGTAGTAACGAAACCAAGTTCTTTTTACGAGGTTGCCATCCGCCGGGGCAGGGGACTGTTGGTATTGGGCGGAAAAAGTGAGCGACCCGAGGTCGCGCTTCAGCCTGTCAAGCTCAGGCATTCCGAGCCGAGCAGCATGGAGCAGGTCACCGATCTTACGCGCGTGCCAGCGCCTTGCGCTCATTGGAATTCGCGCATCCTCGTCGGCAATCGCGGAGAGGTTGAGGTGGTCCCAGCCACCGGCGTCCAAAAGGACACCCGCCAGATCATCGACGTGGAGACGCTGCATGACAAGGATAACGGCGCCGGTGGCCGGGTTGTCGAAGCGCGACATCAAAGTCGTTCGGACCCACTCGGCGCACTTGCTACGCGCCGTTTCTGAGTGTGCATCCTCCGCCTTCAGGGGATCGTCGATGATGATGATGTCGCCGCCGCGGCCAGTCAGCTGACCGCCGATGGAGGTGGTCAATCGGCCGCCGCCTAGTGTCGTCTGCAATTCGTTCTCGGTGTTCTTGCGCGAACTGATCTTGAAGGTCGGGAACATCGATCGATACCAAGCAGTGTCGACAACGTTTCGAAAATCGTTCGCGTGCTTGACGGCGAGCGGCTGCGAATAGGACACGCAAATCAATTTCTTGGACGGATCGCGTCCCAGAATCCAAGCAGGGAAGGCTACCGAGGTGGTGACTGATTTCAGGGATCGGGGTGGCATCGTGATGATCAGCCGCTTGCACTCGCCAAGCGCAACCCGCTGGAGTTGGTAGGCGATGGCGCGAATGTGCCAATTGGGCAAATAAGTCGAACGATCGACAGCCGAGAAGGCCAACCCGACAAAGGTGGCCAAGTCGTTGCGAGCTAGCTCCAGCAGCATCTGGAAAGGGGTAGGGGCCGTAGGTGAGCGAGCCCCAATTTTCTGGTGGTCGGGGAAAAGCGCGTTCATCTTCACTCTTCCTCATCGGTTTTGGACCTGTCGCCGTCGTCGTTCGCGGCCGGGTCTTGATGCTCGAGATAGTCGCGCATGAGGTCCATCATCACGTTCTGATCGAGAGGGGTGGCGACACCACTGGATTCGGTCTCCTCTGGCTGAAGCGCGCGCATACCAAGTTGGATGGCTTGGACCGCCGAGCGGAAGTCGCCGGCGATTGCGTTGTTGCGCAACTTGAGGACGATGGCTTCAAGGGCGGTCACGTTGGTTGTCTTGCCGTTGATCTGAATAGGGATCGTCGCCAACAGTGTCTCGCGAAGCATGGTGTCGATGTTCTTCTTGCCCTTCGGACGGCCTTTCGGATTGCCCGACTGGCCTTTGGCGAACCGATGCTCCGATGGCGGTTTTCCGTAGCCGACCTCGTAGTGAGCAGGCCTTTTTCTGTTTCCGTTTCGGCCGCTCACAGCACACCTTCCGCGTTTTCAGATTGCATTGCCGAGGCCTTCGCGTTCTCGGGCGCCGGGACAATTTCCCTGGCCCGCTCGCTCAGCTCCTCAAAAGTCTCGCCGGTCGCAGCGAGCGTTGCCTGCTTCCCAGTGTGCTTCTCGAAGCGTCGGACGATGAGATCGCAGTAATGAGGATCGATCTCGACCAGCCGGGCTCGGCGCCTGGTCTTCTGCGCCGCAAGTAGCGTGGTTCCTGACCCTCCAAATGGATCAAGGACCACATCGCCGCGCTTGCTGACGTCGAGCAGCGCGTCGGCAACCAGATTGATCGGCTTGACAGTTGGGTGCGACGCCAGATCGGCCATCCGGTCGGCGCCAAAACTGTTGATGCCGCGATAGGTCCACACGTTGGATCGGTGACGGCCGTGCTTGCCAAGCTCGACGTTGTTGCGATGCGGCTCGTTGCCGTTCTTGAACACCAAGACCAGCTCATGCTGCGAGCGGTAGAGGCTGCCCATGCCGGCGTTGGTCTTGTTCCAGACGCAGAGATTGAGCAGATCGCCGAATGTCTCCCTGCCTGCAATAATGGTCTCCGCGATATGACGCCAGTCCATGCATACGAAAGCAATCGCGCCCTGTTTGGAAAAGGCGGCTATCTCGGCGAATGATTGCTCGAGGAAGCGGGCGAACTCGTCGTCGGACATTTCGCCAGATGCCATCGCGAACTCGCGATGCTGGGTCTTGCCCAAGCCCGTGACGTGTCCACCGATCGGCACGTTGTAGGGCGGATCAGTAAAACACATTGACGCTTTTTCCCCTTGCATGAGTGCTGCAAAGACCTCGGCCGAGAGTGCGTTGCCGCAGATCAGCCGATGATCGCCAAGCAGAAACAGATCATCTGGCTGAGTGACAGCGGGACCGGCTGCCTTGTCCGGCAAGGCGACCTCATCCTCCTCGTCGGCGTCGTCCTGATTGTCGGGCGAGAACTCGCCGATGATCATGTCGACCTCGAGAATATCGAAGCCCGTGAGGCTCACATCGAAATTGAGATCGACAAGCGCCTGAAGTTCGATGGCCAGGATCTCCTTGTCCCAGCCGGCCTTCTCGGCGATGCGATTGTCGGCGACGATGTAAGCGCGCTTCTGCTTCTCATTGAGATGCGTGATGGAAAGGGTGGGGACATCCTTCCACCCGAGCTGCCGGGCCGCGGCGAGGCGGCCGTGGCCGGCGAGCACATTGTTGCTCTCATCGACCAGGATCGGGTTGGTGAAGCCGAACTCGACGATGCTGTCGGCTATTTGCTTGATCTGCTTTTTAGAATGAGTGCGGGCATTTCTGGAGTAGGGGACAAGGGCGTCGATCGAAACGGTGTTGATGTTGGCGGGCATGAAATTCCTCTGACGTTGCGCGCGAGACAGAGAGCGCGATTAGCCCAAGAATCTCAGAGCCGCCGATTCACGCATATAGAAAAAATGCGCCATTCACCGAAATTTCCCATGGAATTTGGTTTGATGCAGAATACCGAGCGCGGTGGCCTAGAATTAGGCCGCAAAAATATTTTGTCTCCCCTCGACTGATGCTTCATACCCATGACAAAATATTTTGGCATGCCGCTCCCGCGAGGTGGCCTCTTGCCAAAATTTTTCGGCGGCGTCGTTCTTAACTACCCGAAGCACGGTTTAATCTCGGCAAGCGGGGCGGCGGGGCCAAGTGCGATGGGCTCTATTTCACGAATCCGATCTTCCCTCTGGCTCCATGAGTTATTCAACTATATGTGTATTCTGCTATCTTAGATTGTAGGAGGACGGCGATGTTTCGGGGATTTATCGATCCTCCAAGCCCTTTCGCACCCGTTGAGGAGTGGATCGAGTTCCGCACCAGTATGGAAACGATCGAGCCGCGCACGGCCGACATTCAGGACTACATCGATCAGGCGAATGCCGAGATTGAGCGGCTGAAGGGGCTGCCGGACACTTGCCTAGATGGCATGCTGCGATAAGCGCGACGCCAGCAAATCGGCTTCAACGGAACTCAAGCGGCTCAGCGCCTTCCGCAGGGCGTCGCAAAGATCGTCGAGGCTCGGGTCGACTTCTTCCAATCCCATGTGACGGCGTGCTCGATGCTGGAAGAAGAGACAAAGCCAGAGCTCGAGTGCCGTGCCCCGCCACCGGCCGGTCTGTCGGAATTCGGCCGATATGGCTTGAGAAATTTCGGCAAGGCGGTCCATACCGCCGGCGATCTCATAGCCGTTCAGGAAATGAGCCAAGCGGTGTGACTGATCCCAGGCGAAGGGTGCCGGAATAGCCGAAAAATCGCCCTTGAGGGCGAGCCGTTCCCACTCAAACAGCCGTGTCGCTGGTCTGCGTTTCATAGGCCGACCAACGCTCGAACCGCAGTAGTAGTCAACTCGGAATAAACGACTGCGCCATCTCCACAATAACGCCGCACGCTCAAGGCGATCTAATAGCCCCAAGAATTCCTTGGCGGCGGCGGATCGCCCTCTGAATCATACAAATCATCCAGTTCGGGAAAGAGATTCTGCTCGCGCAAGTTCGACGTCAGCACGTCCAATTGGTTCTGTGCTTCGATATGAGCCAGACGTCGTTCTGCCCATTCGATCATACGAAGATATTCGGGACTGGCTTGCGGGAGAAATGCAGCTGCTTTCGCAATCGTGGTCCGAAGATCGGTCGCTTCCTTTTGATACTCGGCGAGCTGACGCAGAAAATTCAATCTGCTCGCTTCGCGATCTTGCCGCTTTTTGTGAAGCTCCCGCCTGTGGGCCATGTGCTTGCGTCGGCGCTCCTCCGCTTCGCGCTCCTCGCGACGAGCTTTTTCGAAGGCCAGGTGAAAAAGAATGCCGTCTGCAATCGAATCGAGCAGGCCTTCCAAGTTCTGGTGCTTGGTGTCTTTCCAGCGTTTGCGCGCGCCATCCGCCCAATTCTGAATTTCGAGACTGAGCTTCCCGGAGTATATGTAATCGTATTCCGGCCAGAAGCTCTCGTAAGGCAGCCATTGACCACGGCGGCTTGCTATCTCACGGCGCCTATCATGCTCATCACGCTTCTTTTGCTCTGTAGGGGTAGGGATGTGTTTCTCCCACCTCCGCTCTTCGATTATCTCGAGCCGAACATCGTCTGGGCTGATTTCAGTCTTTATCCCCTTGTCACTATGGCTGAGCATGATTTCTCGTTGATCGAGAGCAAGAGCCAGGTGATGCAGGATCGATATCAGTCGGGATCGGGCGTTCTTGTGAACTTTCACACCAGGCACTGAGATCTCGCCATGTTGGTTTGGGTCGGCAGATCTCAGCGCTGCGACAAGACCAGAGACCGAGTTGTGAGGCTTTCTCACCGGCTCGAAGACAATCTGTTCCTTTGGTGCACGAGGTGCGGCTTCCCTTTCCGAGGCATCCCTTGCCTGCTCGGCAATGGCCCTAGTTTGCCTTTCTTCCTTCGACTTCCTTACTGTGCCGGCCGCCGCTTCGATCGCAAAAGCGATGTATGGGTTCACCGGTGGTTTATAGGCACCGATGTGGACCGTCTCCAAAGTCGGGTTGTCGATTTTCCAAAGCGGCGTTTTCGGCGCAGATTGCCCGGCCTCGATCTTCGCCCAATAGCCGCGGCCAGGAACGGGTATCTGATAGCGAGCACAAATCTTAGATAGTCCTCGATCTGACATCTCGAAGCGTTCGGCAAGGGTTACGATTGGTGTCGACCAAACGAGGTCGTACAGTTCTTGTCTGGTGAAGGTGCGTTGCATTTTTGGGATGTCACGGGGGGGTTGGCGGGGATGAGACACCCCAGTCGCAACCCTGCTCAAAGTCAAGCAACGGGTATACAGTTCGGGCGCCGGATGCCAACACCTTTCCCTGTTAGGCTGATTTCATTTCCCTCTTATGCCGAGTAGGGAATTCTCCACCAAAGCATTGAAACTGCGGCAGGATTTCAGGCTGAAATTTCCTGGGAGGCGAAAATGACCGAAAATTCGCTGTTTTTTGGCGCCTAACAGGGAAAACCAGACAGAGACTGGTTCGCATATGACTGCCAGCACCACCATTATCTTTATTTATCAATGCTTTATAGGGTGGTTCGCCACGAGGTTCGCCAAGCAGGGCTTGCGCGTGACGAGACGCACGACTCGATCCATCCCTTGCACCGCCAGGCGAACCTGGGATGCCTCGCGCGAAATAGAGCTCGGCAAGATCGATGTCGTCGTGACCGATCGAGGTCGAAGGTTGAGCGCCGGTCGGGATTCTCATCCGAATGGTCCGGCAGAAGGGGCATTCCAATTTGTGATTCAGATGTTCAGCAGCCATTGCCTGTTCCCATATGCAGGCGAAGCAAATAGATGTGACGATGAGATGACGCTTAGGGCGCATGGGCATCGAACTCCACGCCGAATCCGGCGTCGATCGCACTTCTCGCTATGTGATCGCCAAGCTCCCAATCCGTCAGCTCGCAAAGTGGGAACAGTTCTCTGACGGCGAAAATGCCCTCAGAGATCGAAACACTCGGTTTGTCGACATTATCAAGCAGGTAACGGACAATCGCTTGACGAATGTCCGACGACGCAGGTGTGTGCGCCAGCGCAGACAACTCCGCCCTATTGGAGCTGTGGTTCTGCGCCATCGGTTGTTCTCGCGTCGAAAGCAACGGGAACCCCGTGAACGATTGATGCTGCTGCCAATAGCCCCTCCAACTCGCGGTCGGTAGCCTTGCATGCCGGCATGAGTGTTCGGATGGCACGGATCGCCTGGGCCATGGAGAGGAATCGTGCCCTGCCCCGTGAGCGCACATAGGCCTCGGCGGCCCGTTCGACGGTGACGTTTTGAAAGGCGCTGGTCATGCATTCCTCCCTGTACCTGACCGAGATTTTAGGCAGGGATTTTTGCGGCCTTCAAGGCTTCGTATGATTCCGAACAGTCGCGTTTCGGACCGGTTAAGCTGACCCGGCCGCAAACTTCGGAAGCACCTCGGCGAATCGCATAACGAGGACCACTTTGCCGGTCTCGTCGGTGATCTCGAAGCTGCAGTCGAACCAGCTGCGAATTGTATCCATGCGAGTGCGGAAGACGAGATCGCGCGCGATAGCGAGCGCATGCTTGTGCAGAGCCTTTGCGTTTGCCAACTCGTCGCCTTCGTAGTCGGGTGCCAGACGACCGCGATATCGAACGTTCATGAAGTAGCGCAAGTCCGCCACTCACCTCTCCCGCTTGATCGGGAACTTGAACACGTTGGAGTACTCCTTCTCGGCAAAGCCGTAGGACTGGCCAGCGATCTGTTCTAACTTCTCGCGATCCCTTACGGTGATGTGACCACGCGTAGCCCGGATCACGCCGACGCCTTCCAGCATCTGTACCGCCAGGGTGACACCCGGACGGCGCGTGCCCAGCATCCGACTCATGAACTCGTGCGTGATGGGCAAGTCGTCTCGCTCCAGCCGATCGTGGGTCATAAGCAGCCAGCGCGCCAGCCGCTCCTCGATGGAGTAGCCGGCGTTGGCATAGGCCGTCTGGCTAACCTGCACGATGAAGGTATGCACGAAGCGCAGAAGCAGAGCACGCAGCGGCGAGCTGTGGTCCATCGTTGTTTGAAGTGCCTCCGCCACCCAATCCCGGCGCCTCCATCCGACGCCGTGCAACAGGTGCATCCACCGCCATTACTTCCAAGTCCGTCGGCACAGCGAACCCAATCACCGCGCCTGGAAGGACCGACGTGCAAGTGACCCGCAACGCCAACCTCCTTCCTAGGCTTGATTTTCAGCCCGCATTCCATTTCCGACCCTCGTCAGAGCACGAAGCTGCACCACCGCGGCTCAGCCAGGAACATAAGCCGTGCCCCGACATTATGACTGATCTTGTTCCCTTCTCTTCTTAAGGAAATCAACATGGCCAAGAGTCTCGAAAAGGCGTCTGACAAAGCGGTGACGATCCACGATCAGAAGCTCGAGCGTGGAAATGGAGGCGAACTCCACCAGATCGCCGATGGCGACACCGACGTCCTCACAACGGCACAAGGCGGGCCGGTCTCCGACGACCAGAACACATTGAAGGTCGGTCAGCGAGGGCCAACGCTGATCGAGGATTTTCATTTTCGCGAGAAAATTTTCCATTTCGACCACGAGCGCATCCCCGAGCGCGTGGTGCACGCGCGGGGCTACGGGGCTCACGGCTACTTCGAGACCTACGAATCGCTCGCTGCCTACACCCGCGCAGATATTTTCCAGCGCGCCGGGGAGAAAACCCCGGTGTTCGTTCGCTTTTCGACCGTCGCGGGTTCGAAAGGCTCTTTCGACCTCGCACGCGACGTGCGCGGCTTCGCGGTCAAATTCTACACCAAGGAGGGCAACTGGGATCTCGTCGGCAACAACATCCCCGTTTTCTTCATCCAGGACGCGATCAAATTTCCCGATGTGATTCACTCCGTGAAGCCAGAGCCGGATCGCGCCTTTCCGCAGGCGCAATCGGCGCACGACAATTTCTGGGATTTCATCAGCCTCACGCCTGAGTCGATGCATATGATTATGTGGGTCATGTCCGACCGCGCCATTCCGCGCTCGTTCAGGTTCATGCAGGGTTTTGGCGTCCACACTTTCCGGCTGGTCAACGCCAAGAACGAGTCCACCTTCGTCAAATTCATCTGGAAGCCGAAGTTCGGCATGCAGTCGGTCGTCTGGAACGAAGCCGTTAAGATCAACGGCGCCGATCCGGATTTTCACCGCCGCGATCTCTGGAATGCAATTCAGTCGGGCCAGTTCCCGGAATGGGAATTGAACCTGCAGCTGTTCGATCAGGACTTTGCTGACAGCTTCGACTTCGATGTGCTCGACCCGACCAAGATCATTCCGGAGGAAATTCTCGAACCAGTGCCGGTCGGCCGCCTCGTCCTTGACCGCATGCCCGACAATTTCTTCGCCGAGACGGAGCAGGTGGCATTCATGACGCAGAATGTTCCGCCCGGTATTGATTTCTCAAACGATCCTCTGCTGCAGGGCCGCAACTTCTCCTATCTTGACACGCAGTTGAAACGGCTGGGCAGCCCGAACTTTACGCACATTCCAATTAACGCTCCCAAATGTCCCTTCGCGCACTTCCAGCAGGACGGGCACATGGCGATGCGCAATCCTGTCGGCCGCGTGAATTACCAGCCGAACTCTTGGGGCGAAGGCCCGCGCGAAAGTCCACAGAAGGGGTTCCCGACTTTCGCTAACCCCGAGGAAGGCCAAAAGGTTCGTCTCCGCCCCGAGAGCTTCGCCGACCACTATAGCCAGGCTCGGCAGTTTTTCATCAGCCAGACGGCAACCGAACAGCGCCACATCGTGATGGCGCTGACGTTCGAACTCAGCAAATGCGAGAACCCAGTCATCAGGGAGCGGATGGTTTCGCATCTTCTCAACATCGATGAAACTCTTGGCACCGCCGTGGCCGATAAACTAGGCATTAAGAAGCTGCCCAAGCCGGCTGATGCCGCGGTTCCACCCCGCGATGACCTTCCGCCATCGCCAGCACTCAGCATCATCGAGAACGGGCCAGAAAGCTTCGCCGGAAGAAAGGTTGGCGTCCTGGTGAGTCCGGGCGCTGACGCGGCTCTCCTGAAAAAGCTGCAGGCTGCGATCGAAAAGGAAGGCGCCGTGATGGAGGTGGTTGCTCCCAAGGTCGGCGATGTCGAGGCCGTGGACGGGAGCTGGATCGAGGGAAAGCACATGATCGACGGAGGCCCATCGGTTCTGTTCGACGCGGTGGCGCTGGTCCTCTCCGAAGAAGGCGCCGGGCGCCTGGCAGGTGAGGCGGCTGCCCGCGACTTCGTCGCGGATGCGTTCGCCCATTGCAAATTCATCGCATTCACCCCGGGTGCCATTGCTCTGCTGCAAAAGGCGGGCGTCGACCCGGAAGCCGACGAGGGCATGATCAATCTCGACGGTTCGAAGGCGACCGCCTCGTTTATCGAAGCTTGCCGCAAGCTCCGGCTCTGGAGCCGAGAGATGGCGGTGAAGCTCTGACGGGCTGATCATGGCAGCTCGAGGCTTGGTGCACGGGCTTCTGGGAGAAAGCTGCCTGCATCTGTGCGTCGACATGCAGCGTCTGTTTGCGCCGGGTGGCCCGTGGGCCGTCCCATGGGCGCAAAGGATACTGCCGGCGATTGAAGAGTTGGTCGCAAAACGGCCAAGGCAAACGTTGTTCACGCGGTTCGTCCCTGCGGCCCATCCGGGCCAGGGGCCAGGCACGTGGGCGCGCTACTACCGGCGCTGGGCGGAGGTCACTCTTGCCAACGTCGACCCGACGCTCGTTGAGCTGATGCCGTCGCTGGCAAGGTTCGTTCCACCAGCCAAAGTCCTCGACAAGCGGGTCTATTCACCTTGGACAGAAGGCCGACTCGACGCTCTGCTCCACGGCTCGGGGGTCGACACCCTCGTGATCACCGGTGGTGAGACGGACGTTTGCGTGCTTGCCACCGTGCTCGGCGCCATTGACCGGGGCTTTCGAACCGTAATTGTCACGGACGCCATTTGCAGTTCCGCCGACCAGACCCACGATGCGCTGATGGAACTTTATCGCTCGCGCTACAGCGAGCAGGTCGAGATTGCGGAGATGGGCGAGGTTCTTGATGGCTGGCGCTCACCAGCCTCGTCCGATCGGAGAATCCAATCGTGAGAACGTTTTTTCGCGACAACGGCCTGACGATTGCCTTGGTGGCGCTGTTCCTGTTCAGCACCCTCGGTATGATTGGTCTGGGCACGCTGCCTACAGCGAGCAGCTCCGTCAACATGGTTTGCCCGCAATCGGTCTGGTTGACTACGCTGCGAGCGGAGACTTCCTCTCGGCCCTCTTCGAAAACTAGGAAAGTGAATTTCTGCAGATGTCGGCCTACGTCATCCTGACAGCGATGCTGTTTCAGCGCGGCTCTGCCGAGTCGCGCGATCCAGACGACCCCGACCGCCCTGACAACGAACTTCCAACCTCCAAGCGCAGACGCAATCCCATTCTGTCATGGCTCTATTCCTACTCTCTGGGAACCGCGCTGGCTATTCTGTTTGCTGTTTCGTTCGGCCTGCATTGGTGGGCGAGCCCGGCAGCGGCGAACGAGGAAGCGCTTCGGCACGGTGGCGAGGTCCAAACGTTGACCAGCTATCTCTTTGATGCCGAACTCTGGTTCGAATCATTCCAGAACTGGCAGTCGGAGTTCATGTCCACCGCGGTGCTGGTGGTCTTGTCGATTTTCCTCCGCCACAAGGGCTCGCCAGAGTCAAAACCCACTGGCGCTCCAAACGCCAAGACAGGAGCCTAGCCCGTATTCTCCTGTCCACCAGCGTGTCGGTACCTGAACTGGTCGCGGATGTGCGCGTTGAAGAAGCGGCCCTTGGCGAAGGCATTTCGAAAAGCTGCGTAGGTTTCGGCGGGCACAGCTGCAATTCCGGGCCAGGACCATCGCCTTCAGCACATACGGATCGTCGGGAAGATGGTCCGCCGTCATCGCCATGATCGGATCAAACCATATTCGCCAGTTCCGGCCGACAGCGGAATCCAGGCTGATTCACTTGGTCGCGGATCAGCTCGCCTGCGCCGGAGCGAGCGTTCGGCGGGCTCATGACCCGCCGCCAATCAAGCCCCTCAAGCAGCGCCGCCGACAGTGCAGCCGTCGGCCGGGAATGAGCTCTATGGTTAACGTTTTGTAAGGGCGACCTGTCCTATTCTAAAACAGCGCGGTCTAATGGACCATGCACGGCGGCTCCGGAAACCCCCCGCAAAAAGGCAACGGAGCCGCCACCTTTATACCGTCGATCGTTGAATGAATTGTTGCGCCGCATGCTTACCCATAGATTACAAAGGGCAAGAGCCGGGCTTACGGCATCGCTATTCGTCGTCATTTGCCGACTGTGCAAAGCACCGGTGGATGGTAACTCCCCGTCATGGGGGAGGCGGGAATCTTGCTGAAATGGAATGTGACTGATCATCTTTCGGACGATCCCATCATACGATGCGACGTTGCAGGCAGAGTGTTGGAGTTCTTCGAAAGCCACGGAGTGGGCCAGCATGGCGCTGGGGCAGATCGTAGCGTTTTGGAGGATGTTTCGCTCCAGTTCGAACAGATCCTGACTTCGGCCACAAAAGCGACGGCCTTCGTCACTAAGCTGAAAACCCAAACCCTAGCGATCTTGGGTTGGCTGAAGCACTCACCGCGTTAGCTGGGTCCGGCCCGTCGCGCTTGTAAGTCCGTTCGATAAGCCAGCCCAAGGCGGAACTCGGCAAACGATGGTGGGCGAGCCGCGAGGCAGTGGGGGCGGCAGATGCTGCCGCCCCCCACGGAATTAAACGTGATGCGCATGCGGTCCGGCAGTCGTGACCGGTACCGAGCTATCTTCCATCAGGATATCTTTTTTCCGGGCAAAGACGACGAACACTCCCCGCGCGGTTTCGGCGTCGATCTCACCGGTCAGCGCGGCTTTACAGGCACGAATTGCGGCCTTCTGTTCAGGACTGTTTCCGCACCATTCCTGCGCAAACTGGTAGGCGTCGACCACGGTGTTGAGTTGCCGGGGAAAACCCAGGCCGACCCATACGCTAATCGGCTTTTCGAAGGGCTTCGAAAGCATTGTAACCTCCCATTATACGGTCACGTGGCCAAACCGCCCCTCTGGCCCGTTTTTGCGGCCATCCAGGGCAGCGGCGTGCTGATTTCCTCAAGGATTTGGACCGACCTAGCAAAGCCGGCAAATGCCTGTCTTGCTGCCGACAACGGATAGTTGCTGTCGAATGCTCTTTGGCAGGCTCGAAGAGCCGTATCGTAAATGACGCCGCGGCGGTTCCTGGGCCATTCGTAGAGAAATTCCAGCGCGTCTTCGAGGCAAGCAATCTCCTTGATGAGACTGTTTCCGTCATTCACGAAGACGGGGGTATCGAACATCCGATCGTTCATCAGATCCTCCAAGTCGAACGAATTTTTCGCGTTTCTGAATAGGCGCAGGCCGTCGCCAGCCTTCGCCAGCGATCGATATGTGTTTCCTCTTGGTCGTCGTCAAGATAGGGGACAGACGGGGCGACATGGTTCGTGTAACTGCCTCTTTTACAGATATCTTTCTCCGTCGCCGCGATATCGAAACAGAACCAGCGGGGACGTTCGTTGGCTTAGCGAGCCCTATCCGGCATGCTGGCCGCGGCGTTGACGCCCGTAGACATGATTCTGAATGCCGGGGAGTGTGCTGAGAGTTCACCCTGGCGATCTGACACAACGGTTCTTTCTTTGGTCGATGCCATGCGTCTCAGACAGGCAGCCCTACCGGCATCGCAAGCCGGCCGGCTTTGCGAGCTCGCAACATGGCGGAACCTCAGGGCGGCCTGAAAATTACGTTGCATGCCCTCCATCGCGGTATGATGCGCCGACAAGGACGCTATGGTTGGTCCGAGCGGCGATGCTTTCAAGGCCTCTTCCTCGAAAGGGCGCTTCTTCAATGAGTTCGTGCGCGGCCGATATCGATACCAGTTTGATGGAGCATGGCTCCACCAACTCAACTTATACTTCGTCGAAGCGGCTTCCTTCCTTCGAGGGATCGCGCGACAGAACACGCTCCTCGTCGTCATCAGGCAAGGCTTCGTCGCTGTTCTGGTAAGCGTTGTCGTCGTCTTCATCGGGAAGCGTTCCGTCCGCTTCCGTCGCATCATCGCCGCCGCCCTCGGCCGCCACGCTATCCGGGGCAATTTTGGCACCTTCGACCGCATCCCAATCCTGCTGTTCGATTGCCGGGGCTTCGGTCTGATCTTCCTGGGTGGTTCGCTTGTTGCGCGGTTCCATCTCGATCTCCATGATTTGATTGCGCCTCCGCCTCGGAGGAAACCGTCGGGGCGGCAGGATGTTCCGGCGAACCGCCTCCCATACCGCGGCTGTCGAATGGAACCAGCAAGGATGCCTTTCCCACCGTTCAGATCGACGTGACCGTCACGGACGAGGAATTCGACATTGTCGCGGAAGGCTATGACGCGGGGTACGACTGGGCGAAGTCATCGATCAGGACATGATTGCCGTTCCGGTGTCGGGCGAGCAGCGCCAGGGCGCCTTCGCTGCGCCGTCCTACATCGAACGTTTTGGCAAGCCCGAACATCCTTCGGATCTCTCCGCCCACCGCTGTATCGGCTGGCGTCCAGCGCCACGCAGCGCACCCTATCGTTGGGAATTCGGCCAGCATGGACGCGAGTTCGACGTGGCTGTCGACCCGCAGATCACCACCAACGACATGTGGCTTATGATCCGCACGGCGTGTGCCGGCGGTGGCATCACCTTCGGGATGGAGGACACCTTCAAACCCTATGTCGAATCTGGTCAGTTAGTTCCCTCTCCTTCAGGAGTATTGCCCCTCTTTGCCGGCTTTTTTCTTTATTATCCCAGCCGGCGCAATCTCGCTCCAAAGCTTCGGGCACTCGTCGAACATGTGAGGCGGTGGCGATAGCGCCCATCCGCATAACGCGTCCTAGACTGCTCTATTGACCGAGTGCGCCGTTGGCGCGGTCGGGCTTAAGTCTCCCTTGTTCAGCCCGCCATCCAGCCGCCGTCCACCATCAGGTTGATGCCTGTAACGTAGCTCGCCATGTCGCTGGCGAGAAACAAGGCGGCTCCGGCCACATCGTTCGGATGTCCAAGTCGCGGCCATGGCGTGCGCCTTCGCGAGTAGTCGAGCGCGTCGGGATCGTTGGCGACACCCGGCTTGCCGGTGACAATCTTGCCTGGCGCAATCGCATTGCAGACGATCAAATCGTCGGCGTGGTCGACCGCGATTTGCCGTGTCATTTGCACGACGCCGCCCTTGCTCACTGAGTAGGGAAGGTCGCCTGGGCAGGCCACCATGCCATGCTGCGAGGAGATGTTGATGATGCGGCCGCGCACGTCGTTGACCGGCGCCTGGGCGAGCATTTGTATCACTGCCCGTTTCGAGCAGTAGAAGAATCCGGTCAGGTTGACGCCAATGACGCGCTGCCATTGTTCCGGCGTGGTGTCGATCAGATTGGTGCTGGTGTAGATCGCGGCGTTGTTGACCATCACGTCGAGCCGTCCGAACTGCGTGACCGTCGCACCGACCAGTCCGTCGACGGCGCTCCAGTCAGAGATGTCGGTCCGGATGTAAACGGCAGCTCGGCCGGCCGAGCGTATCAACTCCACGGTGCTCTCGCCGCCCTCGATCGGCCGCTCGACCGTGTCGGCGATGACGACGCTAGCGCCCTCGGCCGCAAATTTCAGCGCGATTGCGCGGCCGATACCGGAACTGCCTCCGGTGACGATGGCGGTCTTGTTGGCGAGCAGGGGCATGGTCCTCAGCTTTCCCGGGTGATGATATTTCCAACTTTCGGGCCAATCAGTTTTCCCTCGTGCACGATCTCGCGACCGCGCAGGAAGACGCTTGTCAGCCGCGCCTGGACGGTCCAGCCGTCGAATGGCGTATAACCCGCTCGCGACACCTGATCGGAATTGGCGATCGTGCTCGACTGGCGCGGATCGAGGATGAGGATATCGGCGTCGCAGCCGGCGGCGATCTTCCCCTTGCGCCGTCCAAGCCCGAAGCGCTCGGCCGGATTGCGGGCGCACAGGCGCACCAAATCGGGCAATTCGATCAGACCCTCGTCGACCAGTTTCAGCATCGC
Source organism: Mesorhizobium sanjuanii (assembly GCF_002529485.1). NCBI lineage: Bacteria > Pseudomonadati > Pseudomonadota > Alphaproteobacteria > Hyphomicrobiales > Phyllobacteriaceae > Mesorhizobium > Mesorhizobium sanjuanii. The sequence continues at coordinate 29,133 of NZ_NWQG01000042.1, read as the reverse complement.
CTGCAGCAACGTCTGCAATCCCGGCATGCCGCCCGGAATGTCGGCGAAAGCCGCGTAAGGCGCCGCCTTTTCGGCCGGTGCATGCGGCGCGTGGTCGGTGGCGACGATGTCGATCAGGCCGGCGCTTAGCGCCGCGCGCAGCGCATCGACATCATGCGGCGAGCGCAGGGGGGGCGAGGCCTTCAGATTGGCGCCTTGTGTTTCGTAATCCTGCGCCGTGAAGAACAGGTTCTGCGGCGTGGTTTCGACGCTGGCGTCGGCCATGCCGCGCAGCCGGCTCCACGCCTCGACGCCGAGTTCGGAATTGATCTGGCGGACATGAATTCTGGTCTCGGCCATGCATGCGGCGGCAAGCGCCCGGGCGATGCCGCTCGCCTCCGCCAGCGGCGGCCGGCTGGCCTGAAAGGCGGCAATGGAGCCAGAGCCGTCGCGCATTGTGCTGCCCACCAGAATCGATTGATCGCCGGGCGAGATGCCGATCAAAGTTTCGGCGCCGGTGAAAGCCTTCAACGCTTCGGCCACGGCGTCTAGCGTCGCGAAGAGGAAGTCATCGGGCACATCAGCGGTGAAAAGCTCGAACGAGACCGGCGCCAAGTCCAGCAGGCGAGGGATGAGCGACAGGTCGCGGCTGACGACGGTCTGCAGGCCGACATCGACATGGATGCGGCCTTCGGCCATCGCCATCTTGTCGGCAAGCTGTTCAGCCGTGGCCGTCCAAGGCTCGTCGGTCGGCATGTCGAGCACCGTCGTCACGCCACCAAGGGCTGCGGCATGCGTGCCGGAGGAAAAGTCCTCCTTGTGCGTCAGTCCGGGCTCGCGCAGATGCGCGTGCGCGTCGACCAGGCCGGGCAGCAGATAGGCACCGGCCGCATCGATAACGGTCCTGGCCGAAGCTGTCTCGCCAGGCGCGACAAGCGCTGCGATACGGCCGCCGGTAATGCCTATATCGCGCCGCTCGAACCCTTCGGCGTTGACGATGGTGGCTCCCCGGATCAGCGTTTCGAACATGCCGTCTTGCTTCCGTTAGCCGCGCCGCTCGAAGCCGACATGGTTCTCCAGCCAGAACCGGGCAATATCCTCACGCCGCATGAAGGCCGCGGCTGGCTTTTTCTTCACGTGCTCGATCACCTCGCGCAGGCCCGACGCGCGGTTGGGCTGGCCCATCCAGCGCGCATGGATACCGATCGTCAGCATGCGGCCGCCGGTCTCGTCCGCTTCGTCGAGCATGTAATCGATCGCCGAGCGGCAATCCTCGGCGAAATCGCGCGGATTGCTGTAGCCGGGCGCGACGAGATAACGGCTGTCGTTGAGCGTCTTCGAATAGGGCACGACCAGGATTTCGGTGCCCCGATGGTCAAGGAAATAGGGCAGGTCGTCGTTGCAGGGATCGGAGTGGTAGAGGAAGCCGCCTTCCTCGACGAGCAGATCGCGCGTGTTGACGCTGGGCAGCGAACGGCAGTTCCAGCCTAACGGGCGCTTCCCTAGCAGTTTCTGGTAAAGCGCGATCGCTTCATGCAGATGGCGCTTTTCCTCACTGCGCTCCATGGTCGTGTAGTCGATCCAGCGCAGGCCATGGCCGAGCAGATCGTGCTGTCGCGTCTTCATCCATTCGACGAAAGGCGGGTTGCGCTCCAGCGCCACCGCGCAAGCGGAGATGGTGATCGGAACGTCGTAACGGTCGAACAGCCGGGCGAGCCGCCAGACACCGGCGCGGCTGCCATATTCGAAATGCGTCTCGGTGCCGAGGTCGCGCACCGGCGGGCTGGAGGTAAGATTGTACTCGCCCCAATTGTCGTTGCGGCCGTCTTCGAGCCAGGAATATTCCGAGCCTTCCTCGTAGTTGAGCACAAGGTTGATAGCGAGCTTGACGCCGTCGGGCCAGACGACGAAGGGTGGATGCGGACCATAGCCGACGAAGTCCCTCGACTGGGGCGGTTGCGAGGCAGCGCTCGGGGTCATGGCAAGTTCCTCTCAGCTCGTTTCGTTGGCTTCTATCCAGTCCATGTAAGCGTGGAAGGCTTCCTTGCCGGGGCGCGGCCGCCATGTGGTGTCGCGTAGGATGCGAGCGATGTCATACGCCCCCCACATGCCGCCTTTCAGTCTCACATCCTGGACGACATTGGCGTCTCCTGCTGATGTCACCTCGGCCGTCAGTCCGGGCACGCGTTCCCTTGCCCAGCCGATGATCTCGCCGATGGTCTGGCTGGATCCGGAGCCGATGTTGTAGTGGCGGTAATTGAGGCGCGGCGCATCGATCAACGCAAGGATCGCGGCGGCAACGTCGGTCGAGGCGACATAGTCGCCGACGGGCTCCAGGCTGTTCGGTCTGATCGTCTCGCCGGCCAGAGCCATATGCGCGACGCGGTTGGGAACATGGCGAAAGTTGCGGCTCTCGGTCGTGCGGTCCATCGGGCCGTAGACCGAAGCAAGCCGCACCGAGACCGCCGACAGGCCGAACAGGTCGGCATAGCGGTTGGTCACCATCTCGGAGGCGAATTTGGAAATGCCGTAGAGCGTCAACGGCGCGACATAGCCGTCTTCCGGCAGCGGCTCGCCACCCCAGTCGGGCCCATTGTGACGGTAGACGGAGCCGGAACTGACATAGACGAAGCGCTTGAGACCTGGTCTCGCGCGCGCCCAGTCCAGCATCCGAACGGTGCCCATCAGATTGACGTCGACGATGCGGGCCGGGTCTTCCGCCTCTGGCTGGCGCTTTGCCTCCGAGGCGCTGCCGCGCGAGATTGGCGTGATCGTCGCGCCATGCACGATTGCCGTGATGCCATGCTTGTCGAGTGTCGCAGACCAGGCCTTTGGGTCGAGGATATCGGCAGCGATCATTGTGAGCCGGTCGCGTACGGGGGCGAAATACCTTTCGGCTGCCGCGTCGAGCCCGGAGCGGTCGAGGATCACGGCCCGGGCTTGCGGATCGCGGTCGAGCCACGCGCGCGCGACCACGCTCATGACAAAGCCGGTGCCTCCAGTGACGAGTAGCGTCATGCGAACTCCTTTGCAGTTGAACCACGAGGGTCAGCGCGTCGCATAGCCGCCGTCCACAAGCATGTCGGACCCGGTGACGAAGGATGCGTCCGATGACAAAAGGAAAGCCGCCGCCGCGGCGATCTCGTCCGGCTCCGCGATGCGACCGAGCAGATGGGCGGGGCCAAGACCCGCATTGGCGGCCTCGAAGTCCGGAAATCTGCGCAGCAGGCGCGCTGTCGCCACCGCGCCCGGCGACAGGCTGTTGACGCGCACCCTCTCCGGCGCATGGTCGACCGCCATTGCCTTGGCGAGATGGATCAGCCCTGCCTTGGCGGCGCAATAGGCGACGGCCCTGCCGGTCGCGACCCGTCCGAACTGCGAGCCGATGAGCACCACCGAGCCGCCGCCACCCGCCGCCATCAACGGCACCGCGAACTTGCTCATCAGGAACGCACCGGTCAGGCTGACATCGAGTTCGCGGCGCCAGGACTGCTCGTCGAGATCGACGACGGTGGCGTTGGTCGATGGCGCGGCGGCGTTGTGCACCAATCCATCCAGCCGGCCGAAGCGCTGCTTTGCGATGTCCACGGCGCCGCTGGCGGATCCTGCATCGGTCACGTCGCAGCGGCAGGCGGAAGCGGCTGCGCCGAGCCCATCGGCAAGGGCTTGCGCCGCCGTGAGATCGTAGTCGGCGCAGATCACGCTGGCGCCTTCTGAAACGCAGCGCCGTGCAATGGCGGCGCCAATGCCGCTTGCGGCCCCCGCGATCAGGACAACGCTGCCTTTGAGACGGTTCATCGCGGCGCTCTCAAAGCCGTTCCTCGACGTTTTGCATGATCGGCACCGTAACCGGCCGGCGCAAAAGATTGTAGCAGGCGGCCAACGTGACCAGGGCAGCGCCCCCGCCAAGCAACAGGAACATGGCGGGAGGTCCAAGATGCGCCATCAACCCTGCTGCGACGCCTGGCGTTGCCACATTGCCGATCGAGTAGAGCAGGAGGAGCGTGCCGGAGGCGGCGACCATGTGCCGGGTATGAAGCTGCGATGCGCCGAAGGCCATTGCCACCGGATAGATCGTCAGCGCCGTGGCGCCATAGATGAAGAACAGCACGAACAGCAGAGGCACCGACAGAGTGCCGACCCAAGCGATCGCGGCGCAGGTCGTCACCGAAACCAGCCCTTGCGCCAGCAGTATCAGGCGGCGGTCGAACCGGTCCGAAAGCCAGCCGACCGGAGTCTGCGCCACCATGCCGGCAATGCTTATCGTGGTCACCAGCCAGACCGTGGCCGCCGCCGACAGGCCGATCTGCGTCCCGTAAAGAGGCGTCAGCACGAAGACGTTCATGTTGGTGATGCCGCCCTGGAAAATCGCGACGACCGTTACCGGCGCCAGCCTGAAAAGCGCCAGCGGCCCGAGCCGCCTGTCTGCCTTGGCTCCGGGCGCCGGCGCCGGATCGGCCGGCGCCGGATCGGCCGGCGCCGGAGGCAGCGCCGGCCAGCGCAGCCCGGCAAAGTTGGGCGCAAAAGCCACAAGCACCGTCGCCGTGGCGACCAGAAACAGATGCGGAGATTGCGGACCGACCATCGCCACCAGGACCTGGCCGAGCAGCACGGCGATCGCCGTCGTCAGCATGTAGACAGCGAACAGCGCGCCGCGATTGTGCTGTTCGGCATAGAGATTGATCCAGCTCTCGCAGACGACGAACATGGAGGCCATCGACATGCCGCCGAGCAGCCGGAAGCAGAACCAGCCCGGCATGAAGTCGGTGAAGACGAAGCCCAGAGCCGACAGCAGCGCTGTTGTCAGGATCAGAAGGAAGGTCCGCTCATGCCCGAAGCGGGCGACCAATGGACGCGTCATCAGGCATCCGATCAGGAAGCCGACCGGATAGGCGGTCAGCACGATCTGCACGATGTCGGGGTCGACGCCGGGTTTGCCGAGGTGGAACGAGACGGCTGTTGTCAGCATGGCGCTGCCGATACAGGAGAGACAGACGCTTGCCATCATCGGCAGCGTGGCGCGGGAGCGCTCGGCGTTCCGCCACAAGCGCATCGCGGATTGAGCGATCGACCCCATGAATGCCGCTGTCGGCCGGCTAGGACGGGCGCCGGCGATCGCAGTCAGGATCAATGACCGACGCCGGATTCTTATGCATTGCGACGGCTCCCCTTGGCAGTCACGCTGACCGGCGGCTGCTCTCCCAGATAGAAGCTACACCTCATCATGCGTCCTACAAGCGAAGATTGACACGGCTATGGCGTCATTTTTTTTGGCCATCCCAGCGGCGGAAAATGGCCTCGCGTCGTGCGACAGGCTTTACAGTCCTTTTGCACGCTCCCTACGATAGGTCACCTGCCGAAGATCGAGAGGAGACCAGGGGATGACGATCGAACGTCTTGAGAACGGCCAACGCTTCTGCCGGGTGCTGCGCCATAACGGCACCGTCTATGTCTCCGGCCTGACGGCGGACGACCTTTCCGGCGACACCACAGCGCAGACGATACAGATTTTCGCCAAGATCGATGCGCTTCTGGCCAAGGCCGGCAGCGACAAGTCGAAGCTTTTGAGCGCCCAGATCTGGCTGCGCGATATCGCCGACTTCGACATGATGAATACAGCCTGGGACGCCTGGATCGACCGCAGCGCCATGCCGGTGCGCGCGACGGTGGAGGCGCGTCTTGCCGGCGACCAGTATCGCGTCGAGATCATGGTCACGGCGGCGGTCGGCTGACGCCGATTGGGGTGGGAAAACCGAATGCATGAGCTGGTGATCAAAGGCGGAAGGGTTGCGCTCGACGACGGGTGGGCCGAATGCGAGATCGCCATCGACGACGGCCGCATCGCCGCCATTGGCACCAGCCTGGCCGGTAAATCCGTGATCAGCGCCGGCGGTCGTTGGGTCATGCCCGGCGGCATCGACGCCCATTGCCATCTCGACCAGCCGGTCTGGGGCGGGGCCGGCAATGCGGACGATTTCGAGTCCGGCACCATCTCAGCGGCCTTCGGGGGCACGACATGCATCGTCCCGTTCGGCATGCCGGGTCCCGAGATGAGCACTGTCGGCGCCATTGATCGAGCGCTCGATCGCGCCACAGGCCGCGCGGTGATCGACTACGGGCTGCACGCCGTGGTGACCATGGGCACCGGCCCGGATGTAGAGGCTCAGCTTACCGAGCTTGCCGGCCGTGGCATCGCCTCAGTCAAACTGTTCATGACCTATCAGGGTTTTGCCGTCGACGACGACCTCTTTTTCAGGGTGCTCGATACCGCCCACAGGCTTGGCTGGATCGTCATGGTCCATGCCGAGAACGATGCCGCGATAAGGCGCACACGCCAGCGGCTGATCGATCTCGGCCGCACCGATATCCGCTACCATGTCGTTGCTCACAGCGAGACGATGGAGCGCGAGGCAACGCATCGTGCGCTGGCCTTCGCCGAAATGACAGGCGCGCGCATGACCATCGTCCACGTCTCGTCCTGGCAGTCGGCCGAGGAGGTGGCGCGAGCGCGCGTGCGAGGGGTGGATGCGATTGCCGAGACTTGCCCGCAATATCTGTTCATCGGCTCTGCCGACCTCGACCGGCCGGCTCTCGACGCGGCGCGTTTCGTCTTTTCGCCTCCGCCGCGTTCGCCGCGCAGCCATGAGCATCTGTGGCAGGCGCTGATCGATGGCGGCATCGATCTCTGGTCTTCCGACCACTCGCCATACTGGTTCGCGGACAAGATAGGTGGATCCCAGACGCCTGCCTTCAACACCACGCTGAGCGGCATTCCCGGCATCGAGACGCGTTTGCCGCTGCTGTTCTCGGAAGGGCTGTTGACCGCCCGGCTGACGCTTGGCCGCTATCTCGATCTCACCTCGCGCAATGCCGCGTCGATCTATGGGCTCGCCGATCGCAAGGGCAGGATCGCGGTTGGGCTCGACGCGGATCTGGCGCTATGGGACCCAACGGCGCGATGGACGCTCGGCCACAAGGCCTTGCATTCCCGCGTCGACTTCACGCCTTACGAGGGCAAAAGCGTGACCGGCACGCCGACCACCGTTCTGGTGCGCGGCGTGCCGGTGATCGCAGACGGCGTGCTGCAGGTGCGGCCGGGATTCGGACAATTCGTAGAGCGCACCGCCGCCAATCCGGCTCTTTCCGGAAAACCTGTCGAGGAGACCACGCCGTGGCTAGATGCCTGACCATCGCGGTCGCCCAGACCGGGCCCATCCAACGCAGTGCGACGCGAGGCGAGACGGTCGATCGCCTTGTCCATCTGCTGGAGCAGGCAGCTTCTGCCGGGGCCGAGATTACCGTATTCCCCGAGATGGCGCTCACCACTTTCTTCCCGCGCTGGCGCATCGACGATAAGGCGGAGATCGACGCCTTCTTCGAAAGCGCGATGCCTGGGCCGGAAACGCGGCGCCTCTATGATGCCGCCGCCCGCCTCAAGATCGGCTTCACGCTCGGCTATTGCGAACTCGCGCAGGAAGAAGGCCGGACGCGCCATTTCAACACCATGGACCTTGTCGGCTCGGACGGGCGCTTCATTGGCCGTTACCGCAAGATGCATGTGCCGGGGTCGAGCGAGCCGGAGGAAGGCATCACCACGCATCTGGAACGCCGCTATTTCGAGCCGGGCAATCTCGGCTTCCCGGTTTTCGACTATCGCGGCGTGCGTGTCGGCATGGCGATCTGCAACGATCGCCGCTGGCCGGAAACCTATCGCATGCTTTGTCTCAACGGCGCCGAAGTCGCCCTGCTTGGCTACAACACGCCGCTGCTCCTCGACGAGGCGCCGGCGCTGGCGCATCTTAGAATGTTCCACAACCATCTGCCGATGCAGGCAGGGGCCTACCAGAACACGCTGTGGGTGGCGGCGGCCGCCAAGGCTGGGCTGGAAGACGGCCAGGCACTGATCGGTGGATCCTGCATCATCGCGCCGACCGGCGAGATCGCCGCGCAGGCGATGTCGCTCGACGACGAGGTCATCGTCCACCGCGCCGATCTCGATCTGATCGAGACCTGCCGGAAGGTGAATTTCAACTTCGCGCTCTATCGCCGCCCCGACCAGTACCGGCGCATTTCGGAACCGGTCTGAGATCGAGCGAGATGGGCCTCATCGAAGCCAATCAGGACACGATGCCGCGCGCGGCCGATCCGCTGTCACTCGGCGAGATCGTCGAGAATGGGCTCTGTATCGGCTGCGGCCTCTGCCGCTCGATCGCCGGTGCCGGCGAAATCGAAATGGTGATGACACCGGCAGGGCGCGAGCGGCCAGCGGCAAGACAGGTGTTGGACGAGGAGACTTTGATGCGGATCAACGCTGTCTGCCCGGGGACCCGGATCGCCGGTCCGCCGCCGGCGCAGATTAGCGAGGCAGCGCTGACCGACACTGTCTGGGGGCCCGCCGAACGGCTTGTGCTTGGCCGCGCGGGAGACGCCACGGTGCGGTTTGTCGGTTCCGGCGGCGGGGTGCTGACGGCGCTCGGACAGTTCCTGCTGAGCTCCGGGCGCGTCAAATTCGTGCTGCATGTCGCGGCATCACATTCCCAGCCGATGCGCAGCGAACGGCGGCTGAGCTTTGATGCCGCATCGATGCTTGAGGGCGCGGGCTCGCGCTATGGCCCGGCGGCGACCTTGGTGGATTTCTGCGACATTCTCGATCGCGGCGAACCCTTCGCGCTGATCGCCAAGCCTTGCGACATCACCGCCGTGCGCAACCTGGCGCGGCTCGATCCCCGCATCGACCGATATATGCGCTATGCCTTGGCCTTCGTTTGCGGCGGCGCATCGGATTTGTCGAAATCGGAACAGGTGCTGCAGCGTTTCGGCCTCGCCGAGGACGAGCTCGCGCTGTTCCGCTATCGCGGCCATGGCAATCCCGGCCTCAATTGGATCGAAACCAGGGACGGTCGCGCCTTCGAACTCACCTATAGGCAGTTGTGGGAGGACGAGGACAAATGGATGATCCAGCCGCGCTGCAAGATCTGCCCGGACGCGATCGGCCAGATGGCGGACATCGCCGTTTCGGATGCCTGGCTGAATGGCGGGCCTGCGGCCGAAGACGAGCCGCTCAACGGCATCATCGTACGCACCCGGCGCGGCCTTGAGCTGTTCGACTCGGCGGTCGAAACCGGCGCGCTGGAGATCAAGCGCGAGACCGGCATTGCCGAGATCAGTGAGTTGCAGTCGCACCAGGTGCGCAAGCGGCGCGCCGTCTGGGCGCGGTTGAAAGGCATGGCGATCGCCGGCAAGCCGGTGCCTTTCGTCACCGACCTCGCACTTGAAGATTGCGCCCTGCAGAATTCGCTGGCGGAGAATCTGGCCGAGGGGCGCGGCGCTCGCGGCCGCGCTCACCGCGGTCGCCTGGGTGAGCCGCCTGCCGCGCCGCGCGAAAGCAAGGTTGGGCAGTCATGTTGAAGGATGGGTGATATGAGTGCCGCCGAGCAGACCGACATCATCATCATTGGCGGCGGCATTGCCGGCGCCGGCGCCGCCTTCGAGATGTCCCGCACTTCCAAGGTGGTCGTGCTCGAGCGGGAAAGCCATTGCGGCTACCACACCACCGGTCGCTCGGCGGCGAGCTTCACCGAAAATTACGGCAACGGCATCATCCGTCGTATCGTGCTGGCGAGCCGATCTTTCCTAGCCGAACCGCCGGCTGGCTTCTCGGATTATCCGCTCCTTAGCAAACGTGGCATGATCACCGTGGCGCGCGCCGATCAGCTCGATCTGCTGCGGAAGGATCTGGAGACCGCGCAGGCTTTGGTCCCCTCGATCGTCGCCATGACCCAAGCCGAGGCGATTGCGCGCGTGCCGGTGCTGCGCGCGGACTATCTCGCCGGCGCCTACATCGAACCGCATTCGATGGATATCGATGTGAACGGCCTGCATCAAGGCTATCTGCGCGGGGCCCGTGCGCGTGGCGCGCGCATCGTCACCAATGCCGGCGTCAAAGCCATCGGACGGCAAGGCAACCGATGGCGGGTCGAAACCCCAGCGGGAACGTTCCTTGCGCCAACGCTCGTCAACGCCGCCGGCGCATGGGGCGACGAGATCGCCATCATGGCCGGGGTGCGCCCGATCGGCCTGCAGGCGAAGCGCCGCACTGCCTTCAACATCCCGGCACCCGCCGGTGTCGACATCACCGACTGGCCGCTGGTCAACGATGTCGGTGCCGAGTTCTACTTCAAACCCGATGCAGGGCAGCTGTTCGTCTCGCCGGCGGATGCGACGCCCTCTGTGCCGATGGATGCCTATGCGGAAGACATCGATGTCGCGATCGGTGCCGAGCGCCTCGAAAGGGCCACCACGATCGAGATACATCGTGTATCGCGCTCATGGGCGGGCTTGCGGACCTTCGTCGCCGATGGGTCGCCGGTGGTCGGACCCGATGACGAGGTCCCGGATTTCATCTGGTTGGTCGGGCAGGGCGGCTATGGCATCAAGACCTCGCCGGCGCTGTCGCGCGTCTGTGCCTGCCTGATCGCGGGCAAGGGCTTTCCAGACGATGTCGCAAGGCAGGGCGTGTCGACGGACGATCTCACGCCGCACCGGCTGCGCGGCGTCGAGTCTCAAGCCAGGCAGGTTGCCTCATGAGCAATGCCGCACTGACGGCCGGCGGCAGGCTAGCCGGGGATCTGCTAGAGAGGCTTGCGCAAGCCACAACCGATGCGCCGGGGATCACACGCGTCGCCTACGGGCCTGGTGAGCGCTTCGCCCACGATCTCGTGCGCGACGAAGCGGAAAAGCTCGGCGCCACGGCGCGCACCGATGCCGCCGGCAATCTTTATCTGACGCTGAAAGGCTGCGACCCCGACCTGCCGGCGATCGTCATCGGCTCGCATCTCGACAGCGTGCCGCATGGCGGCAATTTCGACGGCGCCGCGGGTGTGGTGGCGGGGCTGGCGGTGATGGCCGAGCTGGTCGGGCAAGGCATCCGACTGCCGCGCGACCTGATCGTGCTGGCGACACGCGCGGAAGAGGCTGTCTGGTTTCCGTTGTCCTATCCCGGCAGCCAGGCCGCACTCGGCCTGCTGGAGCCGGTGGCGCTGGAAGCGAAGCGGTCGGACAGCGGACGCACGCTTGCCGATCACATGCTGGAAGAAGGCTTTGATCCCGAAGCCGTGCGGCGCGGCGTTCCGGGTATCGATGCCGGCCGGATCGCGGCCTTCGTCGAAGTGCATATCGAGCAGGGACCGCGCCTTGTCGCATTCGGCGCGCCGGTCGGCATCGTTACCGGCATTGCCGGCGGGTTCCGCTATGTCGATGCGAAGTGCTTTGGCGCGTATGGCCATTCCGGCGCCGAGCCGCGCTTTGCCCGGCATGACAGCGTGCTCGGCTTTGCCGATCTGGTCGCCGGCCTTGAAGCGGAATGGGACGCGCTCGAGCGTGAAGGCCATGAAGCCGCCATCACCTTCGGTCGGGTGGAATCCGATCCTACGCAGCACGGCGGCAGCCGCGTCCTGGGCGAGCTTCGCTTCACGCTTGATGTGCGCAGCGCCGAGGCCGCTGTCCTGGAACGGATCGAGGCGAGGCTGCACGCGCTCTTCGCCGAAGTCGGCGCGAAACGCGGCGTCAGCTTCGAGGCCGGACCAGGCTTCACCTGGGAGCCGGCGACCATGTCGCGGGCGCTGATCGCGAGGCTGGACCGCGCTGCCACCGAACTTCAAATACAAGCGCCACATGTGCCGAGCGGGGCGGGGCACGACGCGGCCACCTTTGCCGACGCCGGCATCCCGACCGCCATGCTCTTCGTGCGCAACGAGAACGGCAGCCACAACCCGCATGAAGCGATGGAGATCGCCGATCTCGATCAGGCGATCCGTCTGCTTCTTCGCTTCGTCACCGACTTCGACAATCCCCTGGGACAGCCATGAACCTTGCCGCGACCGCCTTGCTCGCCATCGACCTGCAGAACGAATACCGCTCCGGTGCCGCCTGGCCGGTCATCGGCTACGATGCGGTGCTCGCCAACGCCGCCGCGCTGATCGAAGCCGCCCGCGCGGCGGGCCTGCCGGTCATCCATGCCCAGGCCTGGGTGACGCCGGAGGAACGCGACGGCTATGCTCGGCAGGAGGAAATTCTGACCGAGGAATTTCGCTCCGCCGTGGCCGGCAGCAATGGCGCGGCGATCTGCGCCGAGGTGGCGGCGCTGCCCGGCGACATCGTCATCCACAAGCACTGGCCGAGCGCCTTTCGCCGAACCGACCTTTCAAAACGGCTTGCCGATCTCAAGGTCGAGAACCTGATCGTGACCGGCGTGCTGACCGACAGCTGCGTGACCGAGAGCGTGTTCGACGCGGTCTATCAGGGGTTTCGCGTCTGGCTGGTCAAGGAGGCCTGCGGCAGCATGAGCGAGGCCATGCACCGCACCGGCATGCTCGACATGGCCAACCGGCTCTATGGCGGCGGCGTCCTGCGCCTGCCCGAGGCGCTGAAGGCGCTCGCCGGCCAGCCTTTCGACGGCTGGCGCTGCACGCGGCCGGTGGAATTTGTCTACAGGCTGGAAACCGTCGACCGGATTTACGAGGCTCTGTGATCGACGCCGCAGTGGCATGCGCCTCTGACAACCTTTGAAGCCGAGGGCTTGAGAACCGCGCCCGGCAATGCTCCGGTCGCCCTGCCGCCCCGCCAGACGGATATGCCATTGACGAAAACATCCTCGATGCCGGTAGCGGGCCGGCGCGGCTCTTCGAAGGTGGCGGTGTCGATGATCGTCGCCGGATCGAAAATGACAAGGTCGGCGAAATTGCCTTCAGCCAGGAATCCGCGCTGCTGGATGCCGAATTCCCTTGCGGGCAGGCCGGTCATGCGGAACACAGCCTCCTCCAGGCTGAACAGCCCGACATCCCTGGCATAATGACCGAGTACACGCGGAAACGTGCCCCACAGGCGCGGATGCGGATGGATGTCGTGCGGCAGGCCATCCGACCCGATCATGGTGCGCGGATGCGCGATGATGGTGCGCACGTCCGTCTCGTCGAGCTGGAAATAGACAGCGCCGGCCGGCAGTAGTCGCTGGCCTGCCTCGCGCTCGCTGCAATTCCATTCGCGCGCGATGTCGGCGATCTCGCGCCTCGCCATTTCAGGATGCGGATCGGACCAGGTGACGAGGATCTTCAGGCCCGTGTCGCAGCGCTCCAGCCGCAGCACGGTCGAACTCGCGGCATAGGGATAGACATCCATGCCGATGTCCATCGTCTGGCGCGCCTGGTCGATTCTTTCCAGTGACGGACGGCTCTTGCCGAAATTGGCGCGGCCCGTGCACTGGTGGTGTGAGATGAACAGCTTGCCGCCGGCATGATCGGCGATGTCGATCGCTTCCTCGATCGCCTCGTCCATCGTCTCGAAATAATTGCGTGTGTGGGTGACATATGGGCCGCCGAGGCTTGCCGCCGTGGCGGCGAGCGCCTTGACCTCTTCGGTCGAGGAGTTGACCGCCGGCGGATAGTCGAGCCCGGTGCTGAGCCCGAACGCGCCCTCGGCCATCGCCTGCTCCACGGCTTCCTGCATCGCCGCCGTCTCCGCCTCGTTGGCCGGACGGTCAGTCACCGGCATGCAGCGCTGGCGCAAAGTGGTGTGGCCGACGAGCAGGGCCGCGTTCGTGGCGATGCCGCGCCGTTTGAGCTCGGCGACATAGTCGGCAAAACGATCGAAATGGAAATTCTCGCGGCCGCCGACCAGCGTGAAGGGCGGTGGCGGCGTCTTGTCGAAAAGCAGCGGCGCAAGGCTGACGCCGCAATTGCCGGCGATCACCGTCGTCACACCCTGGCTGATCTTCGGGTCCATGCCGCGTGGCGCCAGAAGCGCGCCGTCGTCATGGGTGTGCACGTCGATGAAGCCGGGCGCCACCACCTTGCCCTTGGCATCGATTTCCTTGCTGCCCTGCGCGTCGTCCAGCCGACCGATGGCGGCGATCTTGTCACCGGTGACGGCGATGTTGGCTTCGAAAGGTTTCGAGCCGTCCCCGGCGATCAGCGTCGCGTGGCGGATGACGAGATCATAGGGCATCGGAGGTCCTAACCTTCCGGATTGGCGGCGATCTCCTCGCGGCGGCGCGCGACATAGGCGTCGAGCTCCTCGCGGATCGCGGGGTCCATCATCGGTTCTTCGTAGTCGTGCAGGGCCTGCTGCCAGAGCTCCGTCGCCCGCTCCAATGCATCCTTGCCGCCGGCTTCCTCCCAGGCGCCGTGGTTCTGCCAGTTGGAGAGCATGGGCTGGTAGAAGGCGGTGGTGTAGCGCGACATTGTGTGCTCGGCGCCGAAGAAATGGCCGCCGGCTGGCACCGATTTGATGGCCTCGAAACCGAGATCCTCCTCCTGGAACGGCAGCGGCCGCAGGAACTCCATCATGTTCTGCAGAATCTCGACATCGAGCACCAGCTTTTCATAGGACGCGGTGAGCCCGCCCTCGAGCCAGCCGGCCGCATGGTAGATCAAATTGGCGCCGCCCAGCACCGCGCCCCATGTCGCCATTTCCGTCTCGTAGGCGGCCTGCAGGTCGACGACGTTGGAGGCATTCGCGTTGGAGGTGCGGTAGGGCAGATTGTAGCGTCGCGCCAACTGGCCGGCGATGATGTTGGCCTTGGCATTTTCCGGTGTGCCGAAGGCCGGCGCTCCCGACTTCATGTCGACATTGGAGGTGAAGGCGCCGTACATCACCGGCGTGCCGGGATTGACGAGCTGGGTCAGTACCACACCGAACAGCGCCTCGGCATTCTGCTGGCAAAGCGCTGCGGCAAGCGTCACCGGCGTCATCGCGCCCATCAGGGTGAAGGGCGTGACGGTCACCGGCTGGCCATGTTCGGCCATCGCGATCAGTCCCTCGGCCATGGCGTCGTCGAACAGGCGCGGTGAGTTGATCGAGATGATCGTGGTCACGCCGGGCGAGGCGCGCATCTCCTCGACGGAGATGCCGCGCGCGATCGCCATCATGTTGATCCCGTCCATTGCCCTTGCGCGGCCGATCGCCGTGCAGTGGAAGGAGAGATCGCTCAGCGTCAGATTGGCATGGTAGGTGTCGAGATGGCGGGAGTTGGCCGGCAGCTCCATCGGTGCCACCACCTGGTTGCCGATGATGTGGATGGCATTGAAGTGGTGCGCCAGCTTGATGAAGTTCTGGTAATCGGCAAGATTGCCCTGACGGCGGCCGTTGATGCGGTCGTGCACATTGGGCGGGCCCGCCACCAGGCCGAAGACCAGCGAATTGCCCCCGAGGTGCACCTGCTTCTCAGGATTGCGGCTGGTCAGCGTAAAGGAGTACGGCACTGCGCGCAGCGCCTCGTTCACCAGGCTCTCGTCGATACGGATAGTCTTTTCCTCGCGGTCGACGATGGCGCCGGCGGAAGCGAACAGATCCATCACGCGCTCGCTCATGACGCGGATGCCGAGTTCAGACAGGATACGCATCGAGGTGTCGTGCAGCCGCTCCATCCGCTCTTCATCGAGCAACTGCATCGGCGGGTAGGGGTTCTCCACATGTTGCCAGGGCAGTTGCGCGATACCGCCGCCGCTGCGTCCGGCCTTCCCCCTGCGACCACCGCCGCGCCTGTCCTGTGTCATGAGACTGCTTTCCTCTCGGCTTCAGTAACCGCGTTCCGGACTGACGACGTTTTCGAGCGGCGCGCCGCCGCGGTAGCGCTTCAGATTGTCAGCGAACATGCGCACCGACTTGATGTCCCAGCCGTCATAGACCGCCGCGCAATGCGGGGTGACGGCGACGTTCTCGTGGCTCCATACCGGGTGGTCCCCCGGCAAAGGCTCGGTCGCGAAGACGTCCAGCGCGGCGCCCTTGATCTGCTTGCCGTCAAGGGCAGCGAGCAGGGCGGCCTCGTCGACGACGCCGCCGCGCGAGATGTCGATAAGCACGGCGGAACGTTTCATGGCAGCGAAAGCTGCCGCACCGAGCAGGCCGCGCGTGCTGGGCAGCAGGGGAACGCAACAGACGATGAAATCGGCGCGCCCAAGCAGGGTCGGCAGCGCATCTGGACCATGCACCTCGTCGAGGCTGTCCATGGCTTTTGGACGCGCGCGGATGCCAAGGGTGCGCATGCCCATCGCCCGTGCGCGTCCGGCGACGGCTGTCCCCGTCTTGCCAAGGCCGATGATCAAAACCGTCTTGCCTTCGATCGGCTCGACGCGGCCACCGCCCCATTGCCTCGCCTGCCGGCGGCGTTCGAAGCCGCGCAGGTCGAGCGAGAAGGACAGCATGGCGCCGAGCGCGTACTCCGCCAGCATGCCGGCGGCAACGCCAGCCGCATTCGTCACCGTGAGCCGCTCCGGGTCCCAACACCCGAGATGATCGGTGCCGGAGCCGCCGACAGAGACCCATTTCACGGTCGGACTTTCGACCAGGGCCTGGCGTGGAAAGCGCGGCGTACCATCGAAGCGAACGGAGTAAACCACTTCCGCCGCCACGCGCCCGATCAGCTCGGGCAGGGCGGCATAGCTGTCGCAGGCATGCACCGTGAGATCCGGATGCGTCTCCTTGAGCACGGCCAGCGCCGCGGCCGGCCGGTCGCTGTGCAGGATGACGGATGGATCAGCCGACATGATGCCGCTCAGCTCGGGCCAATGTGATCGGCCGAAGGACCGAGCGCGGCAAGAAGCTTCTCACCGGTTTCGAGTGTCGCATTCTCATGCGGCGCTCGCAGGTTCAGCCAACGCCTATCGCCGGAACGCACCGCCAGCACGGCCTTCATCGCCGGGATGAGACCGGCATCCTGGATGATCTTGCGGAACGCCTTGATCGCCGCATCCGCCTCGGCAACATCCTCGCCGGCGATCGTACGATCGTAGAGGGTTCGGATGGCCGCTGCGTTGAGGTTGACGGTCGCCGAGATGCAGCCCGCCGCGCCGCTGGCGAGCCCCTTGGTCAGCTGTGCTTCCGAGCTCGGAAAGACCGCGACCTTAGGCGCCGCGGCAATCACTGCCGCCGTGTTGTTCCAGTCGCCGGCGCTGTCCTTGTACGCCACCACAGTGTCGGGGAACGCGTCGTTCAGCCGTGCGGTCAAGGCGGGGCTCACCGGCACTCCTGAATTCTGCGGGATGTGGTAGAGGATCACCTTCATCGCCGGGTTCGCCACCTGCTCGATCAGTTCGCTGTAGTAGCGAGCTTGGCCGTTGTCGCCGACAGCGGTGTAGAAGAACGACGGCAAGACCATCACCCCGGCGCAGCCCAGTCCGACCGCGTGCGCCGACAGCTCGACGGTTTCGGGTAGCGCGGTGACGCCGGTGCCGGGCATCAGCCGGCTCGGCGCGATGCCGGCCTCGATCAGCCATTCCAGCGCCTGCATGCGCTCGCGCGACGACAGCGACAGCGCCTCGCCGGTGGTGCCGAACGGCGACAGGAAATGCGCGCCTTGGCCCAGCACCCATTTGGCGTGCGATATCCAGAGATCGCGCGCGATGCGGCCGTCGTTTTCAAACGGCGTCAGGATCGGTGCGATGGTTCCTTGCGGGCGGGTCATATGTGTCCTTCCGTATCGATCGGCAAATCTATGCAGTACATGGCCTCCGCCGCTGTCGTCCTGGCGAAGTAGGCCGACGCGGTGACGTCGAACAGTACATCAAAACCCGCTTGGGAGCGGAATGTGACCGCCTCGATGTGCCCGACGCGGGTCTGCGCAATGTCGTCGACACCGAATTCATCCGCTCTGAGATCAAGCGCGCATAGCCGCTCCATCGCTTGCGGCGCGTGCCGGCCAGAGAGGCGCATCCACGCCCAGCCTTCCTCGCGCCACGATGAATAGCCTTTCGGTCCCGTATCGTTCGCCCAGCCGGCCTTGAGTTCGGCAAGCGCCTCGCCGGCACCTTCGGCAAGCAGCAGGATGTCCTCGTTGCCGAGACGCAGGATCCGCATGCCGTGATGCGCGCCGATGCGATTGACCGCGGGCAGGGAGATGCCGTGCGCCGTGAGCCAGGCGGCGCTGCCGCCGCCCTTCAGGCCAAAACGCGGACTGGCCGTCAGGTCGCTCAGCGTCACCGCGCCGACAGGCAGCTTGGTGCCGTGCGCCGCGCCGCCGGCAATGAAGGGAAACACCGCACTCGCGACCATCTACATTTCCTGCCGTGCATTGGCGGGATCGAAGAAAGCGTGAGCAACCACCGGCACGTCGACCAGATTGCCGTTCCGGCACTTCACCGTCACCAGGCTTCCTTCCGTGGAGTCGTCGATATGGACGTAGGCGAGCGCGATGGTACAGCCGAGCGTCGGCGAGAAGCCGATCGAGGTGATCTGTCCGACGGGAGCATTGCCGCGCAGCACGAGGCAGCTTTCGCCGGGTATATCCCTGGCATCGGCCGGAAATCGCAGGCCGACGAGCTTGCGCGCCTGGCCCAGCCTTGCGCGCATTTCGATCGACCGCTTACCGACGAAGAACGGCTTCTTCTTCGAGACTGCCCAGCCAAAGCCGAGCTCGTCCGGCGTGGTGATAGCATCGGTGTCCTGACCGATCAGGATGTGCCCCTTCTCCAGGCGAAGGGTGCGCGAGGCTTCGAGACCGTAAGGCTTCAGACCGTACGTTTTGCCGGCAGTCATCACCGCGTCCCAAAGGGCGGGTGCGAGGCTGGATGGACAATGCAATTCGTAGCTCAGCTCGCCGGTGAAGCCGATCCGCATGACACGCACCGGCACACCGGCGACAACGCCTTCGCGGCCGCTGAGATAGGGGAATGCTTCGCGTCCGAAATCGATGTCGCTTTCCAGCGCTTCAAGCACGGCCCTGGCCTTGGGTCCGGTGACATTCAAGCCGGAGAACGCGCCGGTGAGGTTGAGCACATCGACCCGCAAGCGCCATTGCGCGTTCCAGAACAGCATGTCGGCATAGACACGCGCGACCGCACCCGTGGTGGCCGTCACATAGAACCGGTCTTCCGCCATGCGGCAGGCGACGCCGTCATCGACCACCGAGCCCATCTCGTTGAGCATCAGGCAATAGCGGACGCGCCCGACAGGCTGGTTGGCATGCGCCATGGTGTAGAGGCGGTCGAGGAAAGCGCCGGCATCCGGCCCACGCAGTTCGAGCTTCCCGAGCGTCGAGACGTCGAGCAGGCCGACGCCTTCGCGCACCGCCATGATCTCGTCGCGGATCGCCTCTTCCGCCTCGCTTGCCTCACCATAGACATACGGCCGCCACCAGGCGCCGACCGGCTTCATCACGGCGTTAAGCGCCAAGTGCCTGGCATGCAGCGCGGTGCGCCGCTCGAGCGGTTCGTGGTGGCCGGCGAGCACACCCAGCGTCTCCGGTCCGACCGGCGGGCGGGCAGTGGTGATGCCGACTTCGGCGACTGTGCGGTTGGTCGCCTCGGCAACGATCCTCGCAGTTGCCAGCGCGGAATGGCGCCCCTGGCTGGGGCCCATGCCGACGGTGCTGAAGCGTTTGACCAGCTCGATCTCGCGATAACCCTCCTTGACCGCGTTCTGCAGGTCCTTGACCTGCAGATCTTCGTCGAAATCGACAAAGTCACGGCCCTTCCGATGAGCGACGATCGGCAGCACACGGGCCGGGCTGCCTGCCGTCGGCCTGGTCGATATTCTTTCCTCTCCGACAGCGTGGCCGAGCCCCAGAAGCGCGGCCACGGCCGCGCGATGGCCGCCGGTAATCGCGTCCTGCAGATTGCTGTCTCCGGCGACAGAGCCGGCAAGGTGGATCGGCGCTTTCGGCAGGCTGAGCGTCATTGATCCGCTAACCGCGTCATAGCCGACCTTCGCTCCGGCCTGGCAAGGCAGCTGCCAGGCGGGCACCTGGTCGGCCGAGACAGCGAGCAGGTCGCACTCGATCCAGCTTCCACCAACACGAACGCGGGAAAGATGGCGATTCCCCACGCTCCCCTCGGCGGCTTCGATCGTCGCGGCCTTCCGGATGGCCACGCCCGAGCCGCGCAACGCGGCTTCGAAAGTGCCTGTCTCGCCGCCGGATCTCGGATCAGCGACGAGAACGACCGAGACGCCGGCCTCGACCAGATCGAGCGCCACGCAATAGCCTTCGTCGCCGGTGGCCAGCACCACGGCCTTTTGTCCCGGGCGCACGCCGTAATGGCGGATCAGGCGCTGTGCGGCGCCGCCGAGCATGATCCCCGGCAGGTCGTTGTTGCGGAAGATGGCAGGCTGCTCGATCGAGCCCGTGGCCAGGATTACCGCGCGCGCCCGTGTGCGAAAGAGACGGTCGCCCTGGATCAAGGGCAGCCAGTTGTCCTCGTACCATCCGTTGCAGACGGTCCCGGTCAGCAGGCGCAGATTGGGCAATGCCCGCAGCCGGGAGGACAGGTCGGCAAGGAGGGCCGGATCATGCCGGCCGTAGGTCAGCGAACCGCCGATCTCCGGGTTCTCGTCGCAAAGCACGACATCCGCGCCCGCCTCGGCGGCAGCTATGGCGGCGTTCAGTCCTGCCGGACCCGCGCCGACCACGAGGATGTCGCAATGCAGATGCGTCTTGTCGAAATGCCGGCGCGGGGCCGTTGTGTCGACTACGCCCAGCCCGGCCTTGCGGCGGATCATCGGCTCCCAGAATTTCAGCCAGCTGTCGCGGCGCGGTCCCATGAAGGTGCGGTAGTAGAAGCCGACCGGCAGGAATCGGCCCAGCCTGTCGATGATCGCGTCGCGGTCGCGTTCCAGTGTGCCGTTGACGTTCTGTGCGCTAACGCTAAGCCCTTCGCTGATCGGCGTACGATCGGCAGCGACATTCGGTTCGAACGGCAGTTGCACCAGCGTGTTGGCATCGGCCCCGGTCATCGAGAGGATGCCGCGCGGCCGATGGTATTTGAAGGAGCGCGACAGCACCCACTGTCCGGAGGCGGCGAGCGCGCTGGCGATGCTGTCGCCGGCGTAGCCTTCAAAATGCTTGCCCTCGAAAGTGAAGGGGATCGGACGGCTGCGGTCGATTCTGCTCCCCCAGGGTCCAGGCAGCCGATTCATGATTGAGCCCGACGTTCGGAAGCGTCGAAAGTGCGGATGATCTCGTTGGTGACGAGATCGCGCTCGGCCAGGAAAAAATAATTGCTCGGCACGTGCCGCCACCACTCAACCACGATGCCCCTGCGGTTCTCGGCACGAAACAGGTGTCGCGACCAGTCGGCATCGGCGGTCGTATCCGGATCCGGCTCCGCGCGAACGGGTCCGAAGGATTGGAACTCGTCTATGTTGCGCGGGCCGTTCATCGGGCAAGTGAGGATCTTCATGGTCAGTGGCGTTTCGTGGTCAGTGACTGGCCGCCGTAGCGCCCATTTCGTTGAGCAGCCGGAATGTCTCGAAGCGCTCCAGCGCGAACGGCTTCAGGATGTCTGGCACACGGCCCGTGGCGATGGTCTGCGCCATCCGCTTGCCGGCAACCGGCGTTGCCTTGAAACCCCACGTGCCCCAGCCGCAATCGAGCCATAGATTTTCGAGTGGGCTGGCACCCATGATCGGGCTGTAGTCCGGCGTCATGTCGGTGATGCCTGCCCATTGCCGGAGCAGCCGTACGCCTTGCAGGAACGGAAAGAGGTGGACGGCGCCTTCGGCGAGGTGCTCCTTCATGTCAAGCGTCGATCGCGTGGAATAGAGCTGGTAAGGATCGGAGCCGCCGCCGATGACGACCTCGCCGCGCGAAGACTGCACCAAATAGGTGTGCAGCGAGACCGAGGACACCAGTGTGTGCAGCCAAGGCTTCAGCGGCTGCGTCACCATCGCCTGCAGCGGATAGCAGCGGATCGGAAGCTCCACGCCTGCCATCATCGCCACGTCGTAATTCATCCCCCCGGTCGCGATCAGCACGTGCCCGCAAACGATGCGGCCGCGGTTGGTCTTGACGGCCCGGACTTGATCGCCGACGACCTCGAAGCCTTCCACTTCGGTCCGTTGGTGAATCTCGACGCCGCGCCGCGACGCTTGTGCGGCATAGCCCCATGCCACCGCGTCGTGCCGCGCGGTGCCGCCGTCGGCATGCCAGAGCCCGCCAAGGATCTCGAGCGCGCCGCCATAGTCCATGTTGAGAGACGGCACGAGTTCCTCGATCGCCTTCTGGTCGATCACTTCGGTCCGTGTGCCCAGATGCTTGCCCATCTCGGCGCGTGCGTGGAAGCTGCGAAGCGTTGCTTCCGTGTGCGCAAGGGTCAGCTGGCCGCGCTGCGAGAACATGACGTTGAAGTCGAGCTCCTGCGAGAGGTCCTCGAAAAGCTCGACGGCTTCCTTGTAGAAGGCGATGCCTTCGGGCGTGATGTAGTTCGAGCGGATGGTAGTCGTGTTGCGCGCGGTGTTGCCGCCCGCAAGGTAACCCTTCTCGATCACGGCGACGCTGCTTATGCCGTGGTATTTCGACAGGTGATGCGCGCACGACAATCCGTGGCCGCCGCCGCCGACGATGACGACATCGTAGGATGGCTTGAGCTCCGGCGTCGCGGGAATATCGCCGCTGACCGGATAGGTCCTGCTGAGACCGTATTTCAAAAGTCTGAGCGGCATCTAGCCTACCACGCTGGCCGCTGGAGAAGCGTACTGATCAATGGCGGATCGTAGATCAATACCGAAAGATCGGAAAAACGGCTTTCATGATCCGCAAGAGACAGGACTGCGTCCCGGATCGCGCTGGCGCGGCCCTGTCCCAGCACCGGCGTCGCGAAGCCCATGTACTTGGCCTCGATTTCAGCCTTTGTCAGAGGCGCCTCTGGTCCACCGCGCGCGTGAACGTCGCCGGAAGCCAGCACGCGCGCATCGCGGGTCGTGATCGTCACATCGGCCCAGCGGCCTGCCGGAAAGCGGGCGCTGTGGCGCGCAGATTCCGATACGGTGATACGGTCCAGCATGTCGGCGACGGCGGCATCCTCGAGCCCGCTGCCTGAAATATGTTCCAGTCCGATGCGGCCATGGACGATAAAGGTCGCGACGGCGAAGCGCAGGCTATACTGCGCTTTGGAGGTCGTGTCCGGCATGCTGTCGAACAGCGTTGCGGCGTAGTGGAAGCTGTTCACCTCGACGTTGCTGATGTCGGAGGGATCGAGATGATGCGCATGGCAGAGTCCGCGCGTCGCGTCGATCGCGGCATGCGCCCAACGGCAGATCGGGTACGGCTTCACATACTGGTGCAACACCTGCCAAAAGGTGCCGAGATCCCGCCAATGCGTCGCGACTTCGGGCTCCTCGATCGTGATCGCCGGGGCGCCGGTAAAGCCGCGTTCGGCAAGCACGGCCGCAGACAGGCCGATCAGCGTGCCGATGCCCGAGCCGTCATGCAGCATCGTCGGGTTCGCGATCTCGCGCATCATCTGGCTGCGTGGACCGTGATATTCGGCAATGCCAAGCGCCTGGCGCAGCTGATCGTCGCTGAGCCGCCGCAACCTAGCCGCCACCGCAACCACGCCCAGCGCGTTCCAGGCGCCCGATGTGTGGTAGTCGGACACGGTTGCATGCAGCGAGATGCCCGCCCGGCCAGCGATTTCATAGCCTACGACCAGGGAGGCCAGCGCTTCCGGACCGCTGAGGTCGGGGAGCGCCTCGGCAAGCGCTGCCAGCGCCGGCACGACGGCGACGCCGATATGGCCCCTGGTCGGGCTGTACCCGTCGTGGCCATCGAGATTGTCGATCTGCGTTGCCGCCGCGTAAGCGGCTCCGGCGATGCTGGCGCGGCGGCCGTCGAAAAGCATGCGCGCCGAATGCAGCGGATCGGCCGAGCCGTAGAGAAGGGTGGCGGTGTCGCGGGCGATCCGGCCGGCTTCCATAGGGCCAGCCGCGATGGCGATTCCGAGCGTGTCGAGCAGAAGATATCGCGCCTGCTCCAGGACAGGGGCAGGGAATACAGCTGCCGGCCGCCGCAACACGAAGTCGGCCAGGCGAATGGCAACGCTGGTACTCGCGTCAGGCCCCTCACGCCGATGCGACGGCACAGCCACTGGCATACTCCCCTCTGCGTCACGACATCATTAATTTGGGTTCATCGTGCTTTCACGCAATTAGTTCGGCGGCATTGGCCAAAAAAATTCACGTCTTGCGATCAGTCACGATTGAATGCCGGCCCGTCTGTGGGATAGCTATCCCTTGGGTCTTGCAGGAGTTAGCGATGAAGCCGCCACCCCCGTTGAACTATATCAGGTCCTTTGAGAGCTCGGCCCGGCATCTCTCCTTCACCGCCGCCGCCAACGAACTCGGATACACGCAAGCCGCGGTCAGCACGCATGTCCGCGCGCTTGAACATTACATCGGACGGCAATTGTTCATTCGCTATCCGCGCAGCCTCAAGCTCACCGAAATGGGCGAGGCATTCCTGCCGACCTTGCGCCAGGCCCTCGATCAGATCGATCAGGCGACGGAGGCGATCGTGACCTCGTCGCGCAACCGCACCGTTGTCGTCTCCTGCCCGATGAGCCTGGCGGAGAACTGGCTGGCGGGTTGCATGGCCGCGTTTCGCAAGAAGCATCCCGAGATCGAGATCGTGCTGCACGGTACGATCTGGGAGGATATGAGCGAACAGATAGCCGACATCACGATTTCAACGCGGCGTTTCGACGACCGCCCGCCCGCGGGCATACCGCTTTGGAACGACGAGCTGTTGCTACTCTGCGCTCCGGCGCTGCTGGAGGGCGAACACGCGCTGAAGACGCCGCGCGACATTCTCAAGGTGGACTGGATCTTCGTGCACGGCCGCCAGGAATACTGGCAGGTGGTCACCACGGCGCTTGGCCTCGATATGGACGACCACGACAAGGGTCTGTCGACGAACGCTTCCAACATTGCGCTCGAACTCGCCGCCATGGGGGCCGGACTGGTCGCCACCCAGCGGTCGCTTGCCCACGCCTATCTGCGTCGCGAGCTACTCGTCGAACCCTTTCCGGTCCGGTCGCCAAGCCCCTGGAATTACTACCTCACCGAGAGCCAGCTCTCAAAAGGCAACATCGCGCGGATCGTGCGGGAATGGATCCTCTCGCGAGCGCGCGAAGACGGAGCCTGACAGCCATCCGCGAGCCGGCGGCAGGCTCGCGCTCCAAAAATTGACACGCCAATGGCATCGTTTTTTTAGGTCTTAAGGGCCGCTTTTTGGCGGTTCTTCAGGGCTTGAGCCCTTCCGGGATTTTTGCATCGCCCCTAACATGGATATTGCAAGGGGAATGTAACGGGCGGAAAGCCCTAAACCGGAGAACAACGATGACAATGTTCAAGAGCAACGGTGATCGCGTCCCGGCGGTTATCGAAAGCTACGCAGCCGAAGTCAAAAGCGGCAGGATGGATCGCCGCGAATTCCTGGCCATGGCAAGCGCGATGGGCGCTTCCGCGGCGTTCGCCTATTCGATGGCCGGCATCGCCCCGGCCAAGGCCGCTGCGATCGTGCCCGGCAAGAAGGGCGGCATCCTGAAGATGCAGATGATCATCAAGGAAATGAAAGATCCGCGCTCATGGGACTGGTCCGAGATCGCCAATGTCATGCGCCAGTGCAACGACTACATGATCCGCTACACCACCGACTTCACCTTCGAGGGCCATCTGGTCGAAAGCTGGGAGGTGAGCGATGACGCCACCCAATACACGCTGCATCTGCGCAAGGGCGTGAAGTGGTCGAATGGCGACGACTTCAACGCCGACGACATCGTCCACAACATCGAGCGTTGGTGCGACAAGGCGGCCGAAGGCAATTCGATGGCCGGGCGCATGAACTCCCTCATCGATCCTGCCACCAAGAAAGCGGCAGCCGGCGCCATCACCAAGATCGACGACCACACGGTGAAGCTGAAATGCCTGCAGTCGGACGTCACGATCATTCCGGGCTTTTCCGACTATCCGGCGGTCATCGTCCATCGCGACTTCGACAAGAACGGCGGCGACATGCTCAAGACCCCGGGCACCGGTCCCTATGAGCTGATCTCGTACAAGGTCGGCGAATCGGCCTCGGTGCGGCGGCGCAAGGACTTCACCTGGTTCGGCGGCGAGCCCTATCTCGACGGCGTCGACTGGACCGACTACGGATCGGACGCGTCCAACCCCGCCATCGCCAGCGCCTTCGAGGCCGGTGAGATCGATTGCAACTACCAGACGGTGGGGGGCACGGTCGATCTCTATGACAGCATGGGGCTGGTCAAGGAGCCGGTCGTCACGGCCGGAACCATCGTGCTGCGCACCAATGTGACCAACAAGCCGTATGACGACAAACGAGTGCGCAACGCCATCCAGCTCGCGGTCGACAATGAGACGGTGCTGAAGCTCGGCTACAGCGGCCTTGGACAGGTCGCCGAAAACCACCATGTCTGCCCGATCCATCCCGAATATTACGCTTTGCCGAAAGTTCCACGCGATCTCGCCAAGGCCAAGGCGCTGATGGCCGAGGCCGGCCAGATGGATCACGAGTTCGAGCTGATCTCCTACGATGCGGACTATGTGAAGGACCCCGCCGACGTCGTCGCCGCGCAGATGCGCGAGGCCGGCTTCAAGGTCAAGCGCACCATCATTCCGGGTTCGTCGTTCTGGAACGACTGGACGAAATATCCGTGGTCGACCACCGACTGGGGCATGCGCCCGCTCGGCGTCCAGGTGCTGGCGATCGCCTATCGCAGCGGTGAGGCCTGGAACGAGTCGGGCTACGCCAATCCGGAATTCGACAAGAAGCTCAACGCGGCGCTCGCCATGGCGGATGTCGACAAGCGCAAGGAACTGATGAAGGACGTCGAATCCGTCCTGCAGGACTCCGGCATCCTCGTCCAGGCGTTCTGGCGTTCGCTCTACCGGCACCACGCCCCCTATGTGAAGAACCTCGGCATGCATCAGACATTCGAACTGCAGCTGGACAAGGTCTGGCTCGACAAGGCCTAGGCCGGGCCGGACACAGCAAATATCTCAGGGGCGCATGTTGCGCCCCTGAACTCGCCGGGCGACTGCGATTGACCCGTCAGCTAAATCAAACGCCAAGATAAAAGTCGCCGAACAAGGGAAGAAACATGCGTACCCATGCACAAGCCGTCGTCATCGGCGGTGGTCTGATCGGCTGCTCGATCCTTTATCACCTTGCCAAGTTCGGCTGGACGGATGTCGTTCTCCTGGAGCGCAGCGAATTGACCTCCGGCTCCACCTGGCACGCGGCGGCCAACATTCACGGCCTGCATGATTCCACCAACATCAGCCGCCTCCAGCACTACACCATGGCGCTCTACAAGGAGCTGGAGGCCGAGACAGGCCAGGGCTGCGGCATCTTCCAGCCGGGCTCGCTTTATCTCGCCCAGACCGAGGCGCGCGAGCATCAGCTGAGGCTCCAGGAAGCCAAGGCGCGGCGCTACAAGATGAACTTCTACGAAGTCGCGCGTGACGAGGCGGAGCGCCTGCACCCGCTGGTCGACTTCGACGGCATACGCTGCATCATGTACGAGCCGGAAGGCGGCAATGTCGATCCGTCCGGCGTCACCGCGGCCTACGCCGCCGGCGCGCGCCAGCGCGGCGCCGAGATCCATCGCTTCACGCCGGTCACCGCCACCGAAGCGCAACCCGACGGCAGCTGGATCGTACGCACGCCGAAGGGCGACATCCAAACGCAATGGGTGGTCAATGCCGCCGGCCTGTGGGGCAGGGAGGTCGCCGCCATGGCTGGCCTGCAACTGCCGCTGATCCCGACCGAGCACCAGTACTTCGTTACCGAGACCATCCCGGAAATCGCCGCCCTGGGCCGCCGCTTGCCCTCGGTCGCCGATCGCGACGGCGAGTACTATCTGCGCCAGGAAGGGCTGGGACTGCTCATCGGCGCCTACGAGCGCAAGATGAAATTCTGGGCCGAGGACGGCACGCCGCTGGATTTCGGCCATGAACTGTTTCCTGACGATCTCGACCGTATCGAAGAGAACATGCTGCGCGCGATCGCGCGCGTCCCGGCGGTCGGCACTGCCGGTGTCAAAAAGGTGATCAACGGACCGATGATATGGTCGCCGGACAGCGCGGTCCTGTTCGGGCCGGTGCCCGAACTCAGCAATTATTTCTGCTGCAACGGCATCATTCCCGGCTTCTCGCAGTCGGGTGGGATGGGCAAGCTGGCAGCCGAGTGGATGATCGAGGGCGAGCCTTCGCTCGACATGTTCGCCTGGGACATGGCGCGCTTCGGTCACTGGGCCGGGAAGGCTTTCACCAAGGCCCGCGTCGAGGATCAGTACAGCCATCGCTTCAAGATCCATTTCCCCAACGAGGAACGCACCGCCGGGCGACCGGTGCGGATCCGGCCCGCCTACGACAGGCAAAAGGCGATGAACGCTGTTTTCGGCCTCAATTTCGGGTGGGAGCATCCGCTGTGGTTCGCCGCCGAGGGCGAGCCGCGCGAGGAGACGATCGGCTTTACGCGGCAGAACTGGTGGGGACCGGTGGGCCGCGAGGCGCGCATGCTGCGCGAACGCGCCGGCATTATCGACATCTCCAATTTCGCCAAATACGAGGTAAGCGGTCCCGGCTCCGAGGCCTGGCTCAATGCGCTGTTCGCCAACCGCATGCCGACAAGGATCGGCCGCTCCTGCCTCACGCCGCTGATCGGCAAGCGTGGCGGCATTGCCGGCGACTTTACCGTGACCCGGCTCGCTGACGAGGAATTCATGGTCATCGGCTCCGGCATGGCAGAGCGCTTCCACCAAAGGTTCTTCAAGGCCGTCCCCTTGCCCGAGGGCACGTCCTTCCGCTCGCGCACCGAGGACCTTTGCGGCTTCAACGTGGCGGGACCGAGTTCGCGCGACCTGTTGCAGCGCCTGACCAATGATGATCTGTCGAACGAGGCATTCCCCTTCATGGAGTCGCGCCGGATCACCGTTGCCGGCATCGATGTGGTGGCGCTCAGGGTGTCCTTCACCGGCGACCTTGGCTGGGAACTGCATTGCAAGGCCGCCGACCAGGTCGAGCTTTACGACGCGCTGCTCAAGGCCGGCAACGAACTTGGCGCCGGACCGGTCGGATCGCGCGCGCTGATGTCGCTGCGCGTTGAAAAAGGCTATGGTAGCTGGAGCCGCGAATACTCGCCCGAATATTGGCCGCAGGAGGTCAAATTCGATCGCCTGGTCAAAATGGACAAGGGCGCGTTCCTCAACCGCGATGCCTATGCCGCCATTGCCGAAAAGCCGGCACGCGACGAACTGATCATGCTGTCGATCGACGCCAGGGATGCCGACGCGACCGGCGGCGAGCCGATTTTCCTCGCCGACGGCACGCCGATCGGCCAGGTGTCTTCGGGCGCCTACGGCTATTTCG
>NZ_NWQG01000041.1:0-19198 GCF_002529485.1 Mesorhizobium sanjuanii | reverse complement strand
CCGGCACGCCGATCGGCCAGGTGTCTTCGGGCGCCTACGGCTATTTCGTTGAGCAGTCCCTGGCGCTCGGTTATGTCAAGGCAGGCTCCGCCAGGGCCGGCGACAAGGTCTCGGTCGCTATACTGGGAAAGCCGCATGAGGCAATCCTGCTGCCGCATCCGCCATTTGACCCCGAGGGCAAGCGGCTGCGCTCGTAGAAGCTCGGCTATCCGTTCGCCGGTGAATCAACAGAGGAAAACCGTTAGCCGGCCGGAAACGCCGGCGAAGCCTGACGAGGAAGATTTCGACCGCCTGCCAACAAAGGGGACTCGCATGATCAAACGGCATCTGCTGGGCACCATATTTGCCCTGGCCCTCACATCCTCCGCGCATGCGGGAGACGTCAAGGTCATCAATGAAGACGCGTGGTTCGCCGAAGGTCCGATCTGGTATCAGGGCAAGCTCTTCTACGTCGAATATGGCCGCGGCACGGTGACCGTGTGGGACGGCAAGAGGAACGAAATCTTCTGGAAGATGGATGGTTGTGGCCCTTCGGCGGTGTTGCCGACGACCACTGGCGAATTCCTTGTCACCTGCTACGACAGCAACTCGATCGGCCGCATCTCCGCCGACGGCAAGACGCTGCCGGCCTATGACAAGGACACGGACGGCAATCCGTTCAGCGGACCGAATGATCTTGCGCCCGACAAGGATGGCGGCGTTTATTTCACCGGGTCCGGCAAGGGCGGACCGCTGATCGATGCCTCGGCCTACTATATCGGCAAGGACGGCAGCGTGAGGAAGGTTGCCGGCGACCTGCACAATGCCAATGGTCTGGTCATGTCGAACGACGGGAAAAACCTGTACCTGGGCGAGACCGAGGACAACAGGATCATCGAGTTCGACGTCCAGCCCGACCACAGCCTGAACAACCGCCGTGTCTTCCTGCGCCTCGACGATCTGTTCCCGAACCAGCCGCATATCTGGCCTGACGGCATCAAGATGGACAAGGCCGGCGAGATGTATATCGGTCAGAGCCCGCGCTCGCTCGACGCGCCAGGCAAGATCCTCGTCGTTGACAAGGACGCGAAGCTGCTGCGCACGCTTTCGGTGCCGTCGCCATCCATGCCGAACTTCGCCTTCGGGCCCGACGAGAATGTGCTCTACGTGATGGCGCTTGACCAAATCGATGCCGCGCCCTGGCACGGCAAGGTCTACGAGGTTCCAAACAAATAGGGCGCCCATTGGCAGGCGGGTGAAGGCTTCGCCCGTCTGGCCGGTAGACGGCGTCAGCCGCCGAACCGATCCAGCCAGTGTTGGGCAAGGTCGGAGCGGCGGCAGACCCAGATGTCGGGATTGGCCCTGATCTTGTCGAGGAAGCGAGCGAGTCCGATCATGCGGCCTGGCCGGGCCGCCAGTCTGCAGTGCAGCGACACTGTCATCATGCGCGGTGTCTTCCCGCCTTCGGCCAGCAGCCAGTCCACCCCATCGCTGACATATTCGAAGAACTGGCTGCCTGTCTCCAGACCGGAGCCGCGCGAGAACCGGCTGTCATTGTTGTCGAAGCTGTGCGGCACGACCAGATGCCGCTTGGCATCGACGTCGACAAAATAGGGCAGGTCGTCATTGTAGTCGTCGCAGTCGAACAGGAAACCGCCGTGCTCCACCACCAGCCGCCGCGTGTTGAGACTGGGCCGGCCGGTATACCAACCGAGTGGACGGATGCCGGTGATCCGTTGCACGGTGTCGACGGTCATCGCGATATGCTTCCGCTCCTCGGCCTCGCTTAGCGGCGCATAATCGATCCACCGCCAACCATGGCAAACGATATCACTGCCAAGCGCCCCGATCGCCTTGCCGACCGCCGGATTGAGCTCGAGCGCACGCCCCACCACGTAGAATGTCGGGGTGATGTCCTTGTCCTGAAACAGCGAGGCGAGCCGCCAGATACCGACGCGTGAGCCGTATTCGTAGAGCGATTCCATGTTGCGGTTGCGCAGACCCGGTACCGCCGGGGACACGGCAAGATCCGAGAGGATCGCCTCGGAGACGCCGTCACCTTCACCGATGCTGTATTCGGCGCCTTCCTCATAGTTGACGACGATGTTGAGGGCCAGCTTGGCCCCACCGGGCCACTGCGCCGAAGGCGGCTTGTCGCCATAGCCGATAAAGTCACGGACAGGCAGGTGCGGCATCTCTCAAATCTCTCCAGGATTCAGTCGCAAAACATGCGGTCGCCAAAACTATCCGCCCTGCATGTCGATCAGTATGCGCAGTGCCCGATCCATTATCTCTTGCGGGCCGACCGTCGCGCGCAAACAGTCCGTAAGGCTGTAGCCGGCCAGGCCGCGCACAATGATATCGGCGCCGCGCAAGGCCTTCTCTGCGGCCCCCGCTGCGGCTTCGCCGGAGAAGCGGATCAGCACGAAGTTCGTCCGGCTTTCCGGTACATGATATCCGTTAGCCCTCAGATCCTGCGCGAACCGGTCGCGAATCCTCGCCGTGCGAGCCACAGTCTCGCGCATATAGGCCTGGTCCTCCACGGCCGCGACGGCCATTGCGAGGCTTGCCATTGTGACCTGGTTCGAGTTCTGCATCTTGCGCACTTCGGCTGCGACCGAAGGCGGAAACAACCCCCAGCCAACGCGCGCGCCGGCCAGGCCATAGGCTTTTGAAAGCGTGCGCAGCACGACGGTATCGCCACGTGCGACAAGCGCAAAGACAGGCCGTGGATCCTGGTCGTCGAACTCGCCATAGGCCTGGTCGATCAGCAGCAGCACATCCCGCGGCAATGCGGCGCGCAAGCGCAGCAGTTCGGCGTTGCGGATGCGGGTGCCGGTGGGATTGCCGGGATTGCAGACGAAGACGATCCGCGTTGCCGGCTTGACTGCGGCGAGAATGCTGTCGACCGAAACGGCGAAATCCTGTTCCGTGGCCCCGGTATAGATAGCATCGGCGCGCGCCGTGGCGGAGGCCGCGAAATTATAGGCATAGGAAGTGCCCAGCACTTCGTCGCCTCTTCCCGCAAAGGCCGCGATGGTGCAGCTGATCAGGTCCATCGAACCGGCGCCGCACAAGATCAGATTGGGCTCGACCTCATAGCCCCGCGCGATCGCCTCACGCAGCGCCGTCCAGTCCGGGTCAGGATAGAGATGGCTGCGGGCAATCGCGTCCTGGCCGGCAGCGATCGCTTTGGGGCTGGGCGGAAAAGCGCTCTCGTTCTGGGCAAGGGTTGTCCGGTCGTAGCCGCCGAAACTTGCCAAGGCGAAGGCGGACATGGCCTCGACATGAGCGGCAGCTTTCAGAGGCATGGTTGGTCCATGGGAATTTCGCTGTCGGCCATCTTGTGAACTATCCTTGCCGGATCGGCTCATGGGCAAGCTACAACCCGCCTGCGCGTTCACAAGCAAAAACTAGCTGCGCATTGGCTCCGAAATTCTGGCCCTCATTCGCAGGTCGAAGTTCTACAGGCGCGAATGACGCTGCACTAGACTAGCCACCGGCGACTCCTGGTCCGAACGGCCCTCGGCTGGATCAGGTTCTCCCGCGCGATGATCGCATCTTTGCCATCTACCGTAAGTTAGCTCCCGCGTGTCAGGCGAAGAACCTGTCCGCCATCGTCAGTTAAAAGCATTATCGAACCATCACGCGCTACAGCCACGTCGCGAATGCGGCCAGTTCCTTCCAGATAGCGAGCTTCGCCAGTGACGCGGCCAGCGGAGAGCGTCAGGCGTACAAGCGATAGACTGGACAGCCCGCCGACGAGGATGCTTCCTCGCCATTCAGGGAACATGCTCCCATCGTAGAAGGCCATGCCGCTCGGCGCGATTACCGGATCCCAGTAATAGATGGGCTGCTCCATGCCATCCTGGGCTGTGATCCCTTCGCCGATTGGCGCTCCGCTATAAGCTTCACCATAGGTAACGATGGGCCAGCCATAATTTTTACCTGGCTGGGGACGGTTGAGTTCGTCGCCCCCACGCGGGCCATGCTCGATCGTCCACAGCGCGCCATCCGGTCCAAGCGCCGCAGCCTGCATGTTCCTGTGACCGAAGGACCAGATTTCCGGCAGGGCGCCTTCGATCTGGGGATTGCCAGGAGCCACGCCTCCATCCGGATTGATCCTGATGACCTTGCCAAGATGCGTGCCGACGTCTTGGGCCAACTGCTGCTGGCCTCGTTCACCCGTTGTAACAAACAATGCGCCGTCGCGGTCGAAGACAAGGCGCGATCCGAAATGGTAGTTCGACCGCCATGCCGGCTGCTGTTGAAAGACGACCCGCACCTCGCTCAGAGCCGCGCCATCGGCCGACAGAACCCCAGTCGCGACAGCCGTCGCACTACCCTCAGCGCCACGGGGCTGAGAGAAACTCCACCAGACCCGCCGAGACTCATTGAAATCATCGCGAACGGCCACATCGAGGAGCCCGCCTTGGCCCTGCGCCACGACCTCAGGTACCCCCTGGATCGGCTCAGACACTGTCCCTTCGGGTCGCACAAGGCGCATGCGTCCAGGGCGTTCCGTTACAAGCCATCCGCCATCCGGCAACTCCGCCATGCCCCAAGGGTTCTCAAGGCCTTCCGCGACCACGGTGCTTATCAACTGGGTGCTGTCGTTGATTACCGGAGCGCGCGTCTGACCTGCAAACGCGGGCTTCTGGTCTACGGCATTGGGCGGCGACAAGTTGAAATCCTGCGCGGAAGCGTTCCCGGCCACTGCGAAGATTATCGACACAATCGCGGCACGAGAAGCGATAGACCAGCTTTGTCGGTGTCCGGCTAGAGATGCCTGATTTATGTTTCGCATGAGATTGTTCCTCTGCAGCTGTTGCTAGGCGCCGGGCGGCAACCTTCGCCCGTGGCTCACCTCTTGGTCAGTTTGTCCTCGACCTTTGTGCGATTGTTGCCGACTGACTGCCACTTATTCCGCTGAAGGTGGGCAATATACTCGACATACTCGACGTCCCGAAGGCCGCTTTCCATGCGCGAAGAACATGGTAGGTCTGAGCTTCCGGTGCAAGATCGACACCAATGCGATGACGGTCTTGTTCTTCACCTTCCGTGTCGGACTTGCCATCGCGTCCGCCGAATGGGCCTGCCTTGGACTCCCTATTCACTATTTGACTTAGACTAATTTAGAGCGCTCCGGCGGAAACAGGGACAGTGGCTGTCTCGGGTGATGAATGAATGATTTTTGACCGGCACGTCCCGCCATATAAGCGGATAAAGGTGCCCACCTGTATCGACGGTTGGCACTACTTCGTGCGCAAGCGCAAGAGGCCGGGTAGGATTTGGGCAATGCCGGCATGCCGGAAAGCGCCTTGGCGAAACTGGTCGAAAAGCGCGGCAAGCACGATGACGAGGCCGACGCTCATTTGCTGCAGGAATGGCGAAAGCTCCAGCAGGATAAAGGCGTTGCGCAAGGCGCCGAGCAGGTAGGCGCCAAGCATGGCGCCCAGGATCGAGCCGCGCCCGCCGGAAAGACTTGCTCCACCGATGACCACGGCCGCGATCACGTCGAGTTCCAACCCCGTTCCGGCCTGGGCTTCGGCGACGCTGACCTGCGCCGTGTAGACCATGCCGGCGACCGCCGCCAAGACGCCGCTGAACACGAACACGGCTACTCGGGTCGCATTGAGCGGAATGCCGCTCAGCCGCGCCGCTTCGTCATTGTCACCTACGGCAATGATGCGTTGGCCAAGCACGCTGCGCTTCAGCACGATCTGGCCGACTATGACGAGCCCGACGAAGATCAGCACCTGTACCGGCACGTCGAAGAGCGCGCCCTGGCCGATGAACATGACGCTCGGATCGACCATGATCGGCAGGCCGCCGCTGATCACCTGCGTCAAGCCGCGGGCGACCGAAAGCATTCCGAGCGTCGCAATGAAGGAATTGACGCGGCCGTAGACGACGATCAGCCCGTTGACCAGTCCGGCGGCAGCCCCCACGGCTATTGCGAGACAGATGCCGAGTATCGGATTGAGGCCTTGCGACATGGCATACGCTCCGCAAAGGCCGCTCAAACCCATGACCGATCCCACCGACAGGTCGATTTCCCGCGCGATGATAACGAAGGTCTGGCCGATCGACATGATGCCGACCACGGCGACCGCCACCAGCACGTTTCTCAGATTGTCGGTGCTGAGGAAGTTCGGATTGAAGAACGAGAAGGCGACCGAAAGACCGAAGATGACGGCGACAAGCCCGGCTTCCTGGCCTCTGAACAGGGGGAGACGTCTAAGGCTGGAAAAGGTCATCGGACAGTCCTTTTTTGGGGATGCGAACCGGGTTGCGGCTCTTCAGGCAGGGTCCCATCGGGCAAGGACAGGTTCGATACCAGCGACGTGACGGCGGCGTCCTCGACCGTTTCTCCAAGTGCGGAAGCCACGACGCGAGCGGCCTGCGGTCCTCGTTCCAGATTGTCGGCGATGCGGCCTTCCCGAACCACGACGATGCGGTCGGCAAGCTGCAGGATCTCGTCGAGTTCCGATGAAACGAACCACACCGCCAGACCCTGGACGTGCGCCAGATTGCGGATCAGGTGATACATGTCGGCCTTGGTGCGCACATCGACGCCGCGTGTCGGCTCGTCGAGGATGACAAGCGATGGGTTCGAGGCGAGGGCGCGCGCCAGAAGCACTTTCTGCTGGTTGCCGCCGGACAGGGAGCGTATCGGCGCCGCAACGCTCTGCGCCTTCACGCCGATGCCGTCGGCACTTTCCTGTGCGAACTCCGTTCTTTGACGGCTGCTGAAGAAGCCGAAGCGGCCGAAGCGCTCGAGGACGTTGGAGGTCAGGTTGAAACAGATGTCGTGGCCGTAGAATATCGACGTCCGGCGCTCTTCGCTGATGAAGGCGACGCCGCCCCGCAGCGCCTTGCGCGGTGAGGTGAAGCGGACCGGCTTTCCGCGCAGACGGATTTTGCCCGCCAGCAGCGGATCGGCGCCGATAATGGCGCGGATGATCTCCGTGCGCCCCGAGCCAACCAATCCGGCCATACCGACGATCTCCCCAGCGCGGATGTCCAGATCGACATTGCGGAAGGCCAGGCCGGCCGCACCGCGGACCGAGAGCACGGGGGTTGCGGATGTGTCGACGCTCGGCGTTGCCGGGGCGCCGGAGTCCGGAATGACTTCGGCCGCCGAAAGCCGTTCTCCGGCCATCGACCGGATTGCCTTCTGCTTCGGCAGCTCCTCGACCGTTCCCTCGCCGACCTTGCGGCCGTCGCGCATCACCACCACCCGGTCGGCGATCTCGTAGACCTCTCCCAGCCTGTGGCTCACCAGCACGACGGCCGTGCCTTGATCGCGCAGCCGTCTGACGATCGCAAACAGCCGGTCGGTCTCGCGACGCGTCAGGCTTGAATTCGGTTCGTCAAGGAAGAGCACGCGTGGATTGACGGCAAGCGCGCGGGCGATCTCCACAAGCTGGCGTTCGGCGGCCGACAGGCTGGCGCATTTTCGATCGAGGTCGGGCAGGTCGCTTGCCAGCCCGAACCCGCCAAGAAGCTTTTGCGCGTCCGTCACTAGCCGGCTGCGCCGATGCATCGACGCGCCGGAACAGGCGCTTAGCCTTGCCAGGAATATGTTTTCGGCAACCGTCATCTCGGAGACAAGCTGCGGCTCCTGGTGGACCACGGCAATGCCAAGTCCGGTCGCGGCAAGCGGGCCCGAAATGATCGTGGGCACGCCTGAAATGATGACCTCTCCGCTGCTGGGCTGAAGCTCGCCCGAGCAGATGCGGATAAGCGTGGACTTGCCCGCACCATTCTCGCCGAGCAGCGCGGTCACGAGGCCGGAACGGAAGCTCATGCTGACGTCGATCAGCGCATGCACCGATCCGAAACTCTTGCCGATGGACGTGATCTCCAATGCGGTATTGGCGTCCGTCGGCAACCCCGGTCCAGTCATGTCTTTCGCACCGCTATGTCCCATACAGCCTAGAGGTGAGGAACGGTTCCCACCGGAAGCAAGGCCGGATCGAGCTTGTCGACATTCTCCTTGGTCATGAACAGGCTGATCGCAGGCTGCAGAACCTGTTCCGGCTTTTGCTGCGCCACGATGTTGTTGAACAATGAAATCGCAACATTGTAGCCTTGGCCGAACTCGTCCTGACCGGTTGCGCCATACATGCTTCCGTCGCGGATGGCGGCGATGTTCTCCTGGGTGAAGTCGTAACCGACCACCTTGATGCTGTCCTGCTTCCCGGCGGCCTTGACGGCCTGCGCCGCGCCGAATGGACCGCCCGCGGTGGCGTAGATCGCGACCAGGTCCGGCGTGGAGGTGAGGAAGTCCTTGGCCGCGGAGAATGTCGTGCCGGCGGAGTCCTTTGCTTCGACGCCATCATTGACCGGTGTGATCTTGCTGCCCTTCAGCCCTTCCAGAAAGCCCTGGCGACGCTGCTCGGAGCCCGGGGCGGTGAACTGGCTGACGATGATGCCGACCTTGCCGGGCTTGTCGCCCACCGACTTGATCAGCTCGGCGGCGGCGTTCTGGCCAGCCTTGATCTGGTCCTGCGCATAGTTGATCACGCCGCCGGCTTGCTCGACGCACGGAAACAGCGTGTTGTAGGCGCCCATCGAGATCTTCTTGGCGACCATGTCTTTCAGCACGGTGCAATTGCCTTCGCCGGCAATGAAGAAGCCGATGCCATTGTAGCCCTGGATGGCGGCAGCGTTGATGGCCTGATTGACCGTCGGCACATCGATATTGGCGCCGGCGACGATCCACTTCACTTCGCCCCCGCGCGGGCCTAGCACCTCATTGGCGGTCTCGGCGCCCTTTTGCACCGCCACCCAGTACGGGTTGTTGGCGAAACCGATCATGGCGATTTTCGCCTTGACGCCGCCGTCATTCGCCACCGGCTGCGGGCGCCCCGCGATCGGATCCATCCCTTCCGCCAATGCAGCGTTGCCGGCCATGAAGGCCGCAAGAGAGACCATGACAAAAGCCGCATGGCGGCCTGCCGAGGCAGTTTCCTCAAAGAACATTTTCATAGGGGTTCCTCCCGAACCGTTGCTGTGTTGTGCCGAAATCAAAGTGGCGAGGCGACTGGCCTCCTCCTCATCGGCCTGGGTTTTGCCGCCTCCCTTCTTCAGGTCGTCAGCCGGGTTGGAGCTCGATCACGTATGTCCTCCCCGATCGGTACTGTTACTACATTTTATTTCTGTTACAAGTCCGAATAGAACTGAAGAAACAAAGAATCGATGTGATGTCGCGATCTTTTGGTCAGTTGCGTCACTCGACTATGTAGCTTTGATATGGTTTATGTATTTTTGCTACATGACCAAAGTTGCGAAATCGGTGAAGCGGGTGGTGGGTTTGGAAACCGCTTACGGCGGCAGGCAGGCAGTTGCGGCTCAGACGGTTTTCAACATGCCGCCATCGACATGATAGGTGGAGCCGACGGAATAAGACGCGCGGTCAGAGCACAGGAACACGAAGAAGGCCGCCAACTCCTCGGGCTTGCCGAAGCGCCGGATCGGGGCATACTCGTCGGCGACGCCCTGCAGATAGGCTTCCCAGTCACCGCCCTTGTCGGAGGTCAGCTGCTTGGCGGTCTTGATCCAGTCAGGCGTGAGGATCAGGCCCGCATTGACGGTGTTGACCCGGATGTTGTCCTTGACCACCTCGTTGGCGAGCGTCTTTGAAAACATCATCAACGCCGATTTGGTGACGTTGTAGATCGGCTCGTACCAGAGCGGCTGCGTCGCGCAGATCGAGGCGTTGTGCAGCACGACGCCGCCGCCGCGCCGCTTCATCCCCGGCACGATGCCGCGCGCCAGGCGGACCGCCGCCATGACGTGCAGTTCCCAGTAGTGCTGCCACTTTTCGTCGGGCGCCTCCAGGATCGTCTCGTTGCTTCCCGAGCCGGCATTGTTGATCAGTATGTCGGCGCCGCCGAACGCTTCGGTCGCGGCGATCAGCGTGTCGCAGCCGGCCGCGGTGGCGACGTCGCAGACAACCGGCAGCGTCTTGATGCCGTGCGCCTTGGCGACTTTCGCAGCCTCGTCCTTGAGGCGGTCGCCTTGCCTCGCCGCCATGACGATGTCGACCCCTTCTTCGGCGAGTGCGTTGGCGATCGCCAGTCCGATCCCGACGCTGCCGCCGGTGATCACGGCAACCTTGCCGCTGAGATGCATGTCCATGCCGGAGTCTCCACGCTTATTTGACGATTGGTATCTTCGATCGGTCGATGGTTATGGCAACCGCCGCGATCAGAACGACGCCGAAGACGATGTTCTGGGCAAAGATATTGACGCCGAGAAACGTCATGCCAATGCGCACGACCGAAATGATGAGCGCGCCGACCAACGTGCGCCAGATGCTGCCGACGCCGCCGGTAATGGCGGTGCCACCGACCACGACGGCGGCGATCGACGGCAAGAGCAGCTCCGCGGCAAGCGTCGGCGAGCCGCTCGCAAGCCTGCCGGCAAGAACGACGCCGGCGAGCGCAGCGAATCCTCCCGACAGCACGAACGCGAAAATCTTCTGCCGACCGACCTTGACACCCGAGGCATAGGCCGCCGGTTCGCCGGCGCCGATGGCCGCGCTGTAGCGTCCGAAGCGGGTATGGGCTTGCAGAACATGCGCGACCGCGAGCACGACGAGCCCGATGACGATCACGCCCGGTACACCGAAGATCGTTCCCGTGATCCAGCTCTGGTAGGAGCGCTCGATGTCGGGCAGCATGATCGAGCGTTCGCGCGAGATGACCAGCGCAGTGCTGTAGAGCACGCCGCCCATCGCCAGTGTGGCGATGAAGGACGGTATCTTCAGCCGGACATGTGCGATGCCGGAAAGCAGCCCGGCCATGAGGCCGAGCCCGATCGCCAGAACGAAGGCACCGTAACCAAGCGGTGCGACCGTGAGCGCGACGACGACGCTGGCCAGCGACGCCATCGACTGGATCGACAGGTCTATGCCGCCGAGCATGATAACGAAAGTGACGCCGGTGGCGAGGATGAACAGTACGGCGGTGTCGCTGGCGAGTTGCAGCAGCGTGGCCGGTTGCAGGAAGACCGGCTGCAGCGTTCCCACCAGGATGACCAGGATTATCAGCGTCGCCAGCGGCAGCCATTGCCGCAACCGGTCGCTGCCCAACCTGTCGGCAAATGCGCTCATACCATGTGTCCAATCAGGTCGACCTGGCGCGGCTTTGCGCCGGGATTGGCGGAGGTCCGGTGGGTGATTTCGCCATCGCGCATCACCAGCACCGTATGGCTGAGACCGATGGTTTCTTCCAGCGTGTCCGAGGTCAGGATGACGGCGAGGCCTTCCGTGGTCACCGCGCGGACGAGTTCGTAGACCTCTTCCTTGGCGCCGACATCGAGCCCGCGCGTCGGATGGTCGAGGATCAGCACCTTCGCCTTGGCGTTCAGCCATTTCGCCAGCACGACCTTCTGCTGGTTGCCGCCCGACAGATTGAGGCAGAGCGTGTTGATGCCGGGCGTACGGACCTTGAGGCGCTCGACCCAGCTGGTCGCCAGCCGCCGTTCCTCGTGCGCATCGATCAGGCCGTGTCGGCTCAGGCTTTCGAGGTCGGCGAGCGTGATGTTCGCCGCAACCGGCAGGAACAGCACCAACCCTTCCACGCGCCGCTCACGTGGAATGTAGCCGATACCGCTGTCTACCGCCTCGGCCGGGGTGCGTAGCGTCACCTCGCGGCCGTTGACAACAAGACGACCGCCATCATGCGGCGCGAAGCCGGCGAGGGTGCGTGTCAGCTCCTCGCGCCCCGAGCCGATGACCCCGGCGATGCCAAGAATCTCGCCTCGGTGCAGCTGAAACGAGACATCCCGGTAGGCGCCGGTGAGCGACAGGCCGTGAGCCTCCACCGCGATCTCCGCGCGATAGGGTTTTTGCAGCGGCTCTCGGTAATACTCCGCCTGCAGGCTGCGGCCGACCATGAGGTGATGCAACTCGTTGACGTCTGCGTCGCCTGCCTTGCGTTCGGCGACCACGGCGCCGTCCTTCATCACGTAGATGCGGTCGGACAGTTCCAGCACTTCGTCCAGCCGGTGCGAAACGAAGATGAACGAGGCGCGTGACTTCAGCGCCCGTACGCGCGCAAACAGGATCTCGATCTCGGCGCGCTCGAGAACGGATGTCGGCTCGTCGAGCAGGATGATCAGATGCCCGGCCCCTCGTTCCTCGAGCGTCAGCGCCTTGGCGAGCTCAACCATCTGCCGCGAAGCAAAGTCCAGCTCTTCGGAGCGCGCGCGCGGGTCGACGTCGACCTTCACCTTGGCGAGTTGCCGGGCGGCCGCATCGTAGAGCGTGCGCCAGTTCACGATGCCGAAGCGGGTGAACTGCTCCTCGTTGCCGAGGTAGATATTTTCTCCGACGGAAAGGTTGGTGAGCAGCGACTGCTCCTGGAAGACCATGCCGATGCCCTGGCTGTTGGCGTCCGCGGCGTCGAGGAAACGGGTTGGGCGACCGCCCACCCTTATCTCGCCGGCATCATGCTGATAGACGCCGGAGAGGATCTTCATCAGCGTTGACTTGCCGGCGCCGTTTTCGCCGATAAGCCCGACGACTTCTCCCGGCCGCAGTTCGATCGAGACCTGTTTGAGCGCATGGACACCGGGAAAGCGCTTGTCGACATTGACAAGCGACAGCACGGGGACAAGCGACAGCACGGGCTCGGATGCCGGCGCGTTCATTTGACGATCCGCATCAGCTTGCGGTCAATCGAGAGGGCGACCGCGGCGATGATCATCAGACCTTGCACGCCGATCTGCACGCTCGGCGGCACGCCCATAAGCACCATGCCGTTGGCGAGCACCACGACGATCAGCACACCAACCAACGTCTGCAGCACACTGCCCTGGCCGCCGGATAGCGCGGTGCCGCCGACGACGACCGCGGTGACCGTGGTGAACAGGCGGCCATTGCCGATCTGTGCATTGCCGAGGCCGAGCTGCGCAGCCGCCAGGATGCCGCCTATGGCGTAAAAGACACCAGCGAGCGTGAACGCCATGATACGCACACGCGCCACCGAAATTCCCGACAGCGCCGCCAGCTCCTCGCCACCGCCCAACGCATAGATATGGCGGCCGAGCCGCGTGTAGTTCTGGATGACGAGCGCCACGCCGAGGCAGGCGAGCGCCAGCCACACCCCCCGTGGGAAACCGAGGAAGCGCTCGATTGCCAGCCCGCGGATCATTGGATCGTTGATGCGGATCGCCATGCCGCCGAGCAAGGCATTGGCGGCACCGACACCGATGAACCAGGTGCCGAGTGTCGTCATGAACGACGGCACCTTCAACTTGACGTGGATGACGCCGTTGACGAAACCCACGGCGGCGCCGATCACCAGCACTGCCAGCAGCGCGAGCAGCCCGTAGTCATTGCCGTTGGCGCCATTCAGCACCAGCATCGACAGGATGACGGCCGCGAGCGTCAGCACACCTTCGACCGAGAGGTCGATCGAGCCCATCAGGATGATGAAGGTTGCGCCAAGACCGAGCACCAGCGGGATCATCGCTGACTGGCTGATACGCACGAAATTGCCGAAGCTCAGAAAGTTCGGATTGATAATCGCGATGATGATGCAGAGCAGGACGAGCACGATCACCGGCGCCCACGACGCCAGCCGGAAACGGCCAACACGCTTTGCGGGCGCCGCGTCGGGGAGCGCTGAGGTCGCGGATGTGCTTTGGGTGCTCGTCATGGGCTGCCGATCGAAGCAGGCACCGCGGCTCGGCCGCAGT
Source organism: Mesorhizobium sanjuanii (assembly GCF_002529485.1). Classification (NCBI taxonomy): domain Bacteria; kingdom Pseudomonadati; phylum Pseudomonadota; class Alphaproteobacteria; order Hyphomicrobiales; family Phyllobacteriaceae; genus Mesorhizobium; species Mesorhizobium sanjuanii. The sequence goes on along the minus strand of NZ_NWQG01000041.1, from coordinate 5,503 downwards.
GCATGAAATGCCGCCACGGGGCGGAAAGGGGGCGCGGGCGGCATAACCGGCCGCGCCCGTCGGTTCAGTACTTGATCTGCCCGCTGACACGGCCCCAGATGTCGTTCCAGTCAAGCTTCGGTTCGGACTTGATGTTGCTGTCGTAGAAAGACTGCGCGTTCTCGGCCGTGATGATAACGCCGGTGCCGTAGAATTCGCGGTGTTCCTTGCCTTCCTTGGACGGATCGAACTTGCCGGTCTTGGCGTGGTAGCCGATCGACAGCCCCATGCCTCCTTGCCAGTACGGGTCCCAAGCGACTGTGCCGGCCAGTTCGCCCTTCAATATGGCCTCCACGGCGAGTTGGATGCCGTCGACGCCGGTGACCGGCACCTTGCCAGCACGGCCGTCAGCACGCAGCGCCTCGACGGCGGCAAGCGCCATATCGTCGTTGGCCGCCCAGATGCCGCCGATTTCGTCGCCGAACTGCGTCAGCCAGGCATTGGTCTTTTCCAGCGCTTCGGTCGCCGACCAGTTGGCCACCTGCATATCGAGCAGCTTCACGCCGGGATTGGCTTTGAGTGCCTCTTCCAGGCCGGCCTTGCGTTCGATGGCCGGCACGTTGGACTCGATGCCGCCGAGCGCCACGATTCCACCCTTGCCACCCATCGCCTTGATAAGAGCCTCGGCCATCGCCTTGCCGTAGGGCACGCCGCTGAACGAAATGTGCGCGACATAATTCGGGTCGAAGTCCCATGGATGCAGATCGGCGGGCTTGTTCCACTGGGTCACGACGGAGGCTCCCGCCGCTTTGCAGGCCTCCACGATCGGACGGGCATCCGGACTGTCATTGGGGTCGACATTGATGACGCAATTGCCGCCGGTCTTGGCCAGGATCGCCTTGATGTCGGCGATGCCCTTCTCGCTGTTGCCTTCGGTCACCAGCGTCACATATTCGGCGCCGACCGACTTGGCGAAAGCTTCGCCACCCTTGTTCCACGTCGCGTGGTAAGGGTTGGACAGCGACCGGATCGAGTTGACGACGGTTGGCTTGTCCTGCGCAAAAGCGCGGCGTGTGACGATTGCGGGAAATGCGCCGGCCGCTCCGAGCAGCGTGGCGCCCTTCAAAAATTCACGCCGTCCGAACGGACGGCCAAACACAGTTGTAGCGGTCTTCCTCACCATAGGTCACTCCTCCCGAACGGAGGCCGCCTTGGCCTGGCGTCCTCCTCCTCCTCCAGGTCGGCAGTGTGCTCCAGGGCGTCTGCGGTGGCGTCCTGCTTTCTGGGCGTCCAATGGCTGTTCGCGCCAAACGCCTGCACCGCACCAAGTCGCACATTGACGAAGCCAATCCAACGATGCATAGCTATGCACGGCCCAAAAACACTGTCAATGCCCAGTCAGCGCGGCGGCAAAAGAATAAGCCGAGTCAGGGTTGGCGGCTCGCATGCAAAGCGGTACGGACGATTGTTGGTTGCGGGGAAGACGTGAGATGACGGCTGAGAAGAAGGCCGCGACGCTGGGGGCAGCGGATGCGTCGCCGGACCAGGACTGGCCCGGCGGGACCTTCAAGAAATACGCATCGTCGGTTGACGTCGCGCGTGTCGCGGGCGTCTCGCAATCGCAGGTGTCGCGTACCTTCAGCGGCAGCAGCAAGGTCTCCGAGAGCACGCGTAAGAAAGTGCTGGAAGCGGCGGAGCGACTCGACTATCGGCCGAGTCTCATCCCCAGGATCATGCTCACCCACAAGTCGAACCTCGTCGCCATCGTGGTCGGAGGACTCTACAACCCATTCTATTCGACCGTCCTCGAAGAGTTCATGATCAGGTTCCAGGCTGCTGGTCATCAGGTGTTGCTGTTACACATTCCAAACGATCACGCGCTGGACGACGTCATCCCAAAGCTGGCGAGCTATCGGGTCGACGCCATCGTCAGCGCGCTGGCGATCCTGTCACCGGCTGGTGCCGCCACGCTCGCCAAGTTGAAAATCCCGGTGATTGCGTTCAACACAGCGGTCAACAACGAATGGGTCACGTCGGTGTCGAGCGAGAATTTCGAGGCTGGGCGACAGATCGCCGATCTGTTCATAGCGCGCGGCGCCCGCTCGTTCGGCTTCATCTCGGGTCCGTCGACCAGCCCGGCAAGCGCGCGGCGCCGGGAAGGATACGAGGAACGGCTCCGGGAGAGGGGCGCCGGCCCGCCGACTGTTGCGCGCGGCGACTACCGCTACGAGGGTGGTTTCGCGGCCGCGCTGAGCATGTTCAGCGGCCCATCCCGTCCCGATGCGCTGTTCTGCGCCAACGACCTGCTGGCTATCGGTGCAATCGACGCGCTCAGAGAGCGGCTGGTCCTGCGGGTGCCGGACGACGTCCTCGTGGCGGGCTTCGATGATATTCCCGCCGCATCCTGGGCTTCGGTCGGCCTCACGACTTTCACGCCTGATGCGGCGGCCATGGTGGACGAGACGATTTCGATCGTGCTGTCAGCCGCGAACGGCAAGCCGCTGGCGACAAAACCCGTCGTCGTCTCGGCGAAGCTGATAGAGCGTGGGACAACCAACAGGGATCTACGGTCCTAGCCCGGCGGCATGCGAACGCTACCACCGGTTCACCCAGTCGGCGACGCCTTTCCTTCCATGATCGCGCGTGCAGCCCAACCTGCCGCTGCAATTCATGCGCCTAGCTCGCGGAGTGCCGACCGCCTTTTCGGTACTTTTACTACATAATGGATCCAGAAGCGTTATAAATCCCGTGTGCATCTCTCTCACAGTTCTGTATAACGGCCTCTATTTGAAGCGACCGGCCTATTGACACCGAAAAATCTAGGTAGTCTCATTACAGAAATGAAAGCTGCGTTACGGGGAAGCTCGCCCGGACGCTTCGGGAGGAGCGCGTGTACACAGATCGGTTCAGGCTGGATGGCAGGGCGGCGCTTGTCAGCGGCGGCAGCCATGGAATCGGCCTTGAATGCGCATGCGCTCTTGGCGAAGCCGGAGCGCGAGTGATCACCGTGCGGGTGATCACCCACACGCGTCAGGAGCATTGAATATGGCCGGTGTCGAAGCAGCATCCGATTTACTCGATTTCTCAGGTAAGACGGTTGTGGTGACCGGCGCTGCCGCCGGAATTGGCATGGCGGTGGCCGAGGCGTTTTCGGCGCGCGGAGCGTTGGTCGCGCTGGCCGATCGTGACCCGAAGGTGATCGAAACAGCCGCCGCGCTGGGCGAACGGCATCTCGCCTATGTTGTCGATGTCACTGATGAGCCTGCCGTCGAGAAAATGGCGGAATCGGTGACAAGGGCCTTCGGCCGGATAGACATACTGGTCAACAACGCCGGAATAGGTCCGCTTGCACCTGCCGAAAGATACCCCACCGCCGAATGGGACCGCACGCTCGACATCAACCTGAAAGGGGCCTTCCTGGTAGCGCGCGCATTTGCGCCGGGGATGCTGGCACGCGGGTTCGGCCGCATCGTCAACATGGCCTCGCAAGCCGCCATCATCGGAATCGAAGGCCATGTCGCCTATTGCGCCAGCAAGGCTGGAATCGTCGGGATGACGAAATGCATGGCACTGGAATGGGGACCACGCGGGGTGACCGTGAATGCCGTGTCGCCGACTGTGGTCGAAACGGAGCTCGGCCTTAGCGGTTGGGCCGGCGAAAAGGGGGAGCGCGCACGTGCGGCAATACCCACCCGCCGGTTCGCCAAGCCGGGGGAGATAGCCGCGTCGATCCTCTATCTGGCAAGCGACGCCGCCGCGATGATCAACGGCGCCAATCTCGTCATCGACGGCGGGTACACGATTACATGAAGGTCATGTTCCAACCACCGGTTGCGAATGACGCCAAATCAAAACGGTTATGAGGTGAAGATTGATCAACTTGTTTGAGCCCGTCGGCTGCACCGTCGATCCGGTCGCCGGTAGCTTGTCTAATGCCACCGGCCGATACCAGAAGCGGTTTGGCGAGCTCGACGGCCTCTATGCCGACAGGCCGGCTTTCGACGCGATGCGTGCCGAGTGGCACGACCGGGTCGTCTACGAGGTTTCCGAGTTCAGGCCGCGCGAAGACGTTGGCGACCTGATATTCGGCGTGACCCGGATGTCACCTGGCAAGGTGGGCGACGAGTACTTCATGACACGCGGCCACATTCACCAGCAGCCGGACAGACCCGAAATCTACTATGGCCGAAATGGCCGCGGGCTGATGCTCATGGAGTCCCCGGAAGGTGAGGTCCGCATCGTGCCGATCGATGAACTAACCGTCTGCTACGTGCCGCCTTTCTGGATCCACCGGTCGGTGAATACCGGCAACGTCGATCTGGTCATGCTGTTCTGCTATCCAGCCGATTCCGGCCAGGACTACGAAATCATCGCCCGTTCCGGCGGCATGCGGTCGCGTGTTGTCGACGATGGCGCAGGAGGCTGGAAGACGGTCGACAATCCCGCCTGGCAACCCCGTGATGCCACGACCATTGCCAGACTGTATGCGTCACGAAACGCCGGGGCGCCAGCGTGATCGGGCTCTTAGAAAAGACAATGGCACTTCGCGTCGTCCTCAGGATGTTTGTTGAACGATCGCCCTTTTTCGCTGACGGACCGTTTCGGGAGGTCGCGCGATGAGCCGCTACCGGCCTGCGAGCCAGCCGACCTTCTACTTCATCGGTGTGACGACGGCCAAGAGCTCGATCATGCGAGTGTTCCCGGCCTGGGCGCGCTATCTCGGGCTGAAGGACGCTGTCATCAAGGGGATCGATTTCCCACTTCATGCAGACCCGGCGAGCTATCGCGACGTCGTCTCTTTCATCAAATCCGATCCTCTTTCGCTTGGCGCACTGGTCACCACGCACAAGATCGATCTGTTCAACGCCGCGCGCGACCTCTTCGACGTGACCGATCCGCATGCACGCCTGATGCATGAAACCAGCTGTCTCTCGAAACGGGATGGTCAGCTCGTGTGCCACGCGAAGGACCCGATTTCGTCGGGGCTGTCGATCGACGGGTTCATCGATCCCGGCTACTTCGCGGAGTCGGCGGCCGAGGTGCTGTCGATGGGAGCCGGCGGGTCGACCATTGCCCTGACCTGGCATCTGAAGCGCAAGGAACGCGGCGCCGATGTGCCGTCGCGCATCGTCGTGACGAACCGATCGCAGCCACGTCTCGATCATCTCGCGCGCATCCATGCCGGTCTCGGCTCACCGGTTCCTGTTGAATATGTGCTCGCGGATCGCCCCGAGCTCAATGACCGGGCGATGGCTGGGCTGAAGCCGGGATCACTCGTTATCAACGCGACCGGGCTCGGCAAGGATGCGCCAGGGTCGCCGATCACCGACGCCGGTATTTTTCCGAAGCGGGGCATCGCCTGGGATCTGAACTATCGTGGCGATCTCATCTTCCTCGACCAGGCGCGGCGCCAGCAGAGTGTGCGCCGGCTGCGGATCGAAGACGGCTGGACCTATTTCTTGCACGGCTGGACGCAGGTCATCGCCGAGGTTTTCGATGTGGCGATCCCAACCTCGGGTCCCAA